>JBFWYF010000162.1:0-10709 GCA_050186685.1 Pirellulaceae bacterium | reverse complement strand
GTTGCCGGTCCAGACGGCTCCGCTCGGCGAGCAATCTGGCCTTGGAGGCGAGTTCGTGATGAGTTTTGACCACTTCCTGGGCCCCCGCCGTGGATAATCGCTCGAGATCAGGGGCAGTGAGATGGTCGCCGGGCATGATCAGCACGACGATCGGCCCATGCCAATCCTGAAGCGCCAGAGAGCGACAGATATAACGGGCATGGGTGGCTCCCCGTTCCCCCACTGCAACGATCACACAAACGTCGGAGTCTCCGTCTTCTGCGCGCGCGGCCACGTCCCGCGCGAGAAGTTTCGGTTCCACGGCCGATGCCTCCCACCCATCGTGCGTCAAGTAAGTGGCAGCCAGTCGCGCTACGTGGTAGTCGCACATGCCGCGTGCCGGCAGGCAAATGGCCCTCAGCCCGTTGCCGGCCGACGGCGTCGGCGCCAGGTCAAGCTCTTCTCGCACTTCCTCCCATATTTCATCCAGCGTTTGCGAGAAGACCTGGAGCGAGTCGTCGCCGATTTCGCCGATCGAGTAATCCGTCGCGGCACAGGTCACGGCGCCCGCCAGCAGATTGCAGGTTGTCGCGACCGCGCGCGATTTGTCCAGCTTGCGTTCAGCTTCCAGGATGTGCAACGATTCAAACTGGTCGCCGGCCAGCAACCGATGATACAGACGCTCGACAGGTCCCAGGGGCGATTCTTCGCTCAACAACGTGGCCCAGAAGCGAAGTGCGGGAACGTGGCGTCCTAGCACCACCAGACAGACGGTCAGCGGTGTGGCCAGGACAAGCCCCACCGCACCCCAGAGCCACGTCCAGAAAAAGGCGGAGACCAGGATACCAACCGTCGAAACTCCAGTGCTCGCACCGTACAGCCAGGGCTCGAGCACGTTGTTGACGATCAACTCGAGGACCAGCAGCCCCAGACCCACCACGATGAACGTTGACCAGCCTGTTGTCACGGCTAACGTCACAGCCAGCGGAAGGCCGGCGGCGAGGAGCGGCCCGAGATACGGAATGAAACGAAGCACAATCGCCTGAAGACAAAACAGAAAGGCATTCGGCAAACCTGCGCTGAGAGTCAATGCGAAGACCGCGCCGCCATACATCGTATTGATCAGCAGTTGCATGCGCAGGTAGCGGCTTACACGCAGCCACGCCTCGGTCAGCAGTTGGGAGGAGCCTGGCACACGGTTACCACCGATCAGCACTAGCAGCCGGTTCCGTAAGTCCTCGCGCGCGATCAGCATGAAGACGGTGAGTACGACCACCATGGCTGTCAGCCCCAGCGGTTCCATAATCGTCGCCATCCACTCGCGGGCGCCGTGGAGCGCCGAGGGAGGGTCGGGGACGACACGCACGCGGATAGGCCCGCCGCCCCTCGTGTCGGTGGAAGAAACGGTCAGCGACGTCGAAGCGGTCGCAGGAGCTGCTGCGAGCGCCACGTCATCCGTTGCGTCATCCGTTGCGTCATCCGTTGCGTCGGACAAATCCTCGAGTACCTCTAACGAACGCTGCAAATTGGGTGACGGCCTCAACGTGTCGCGGAGAGAATCGAACTTCGAGCTGATTTCCTGGCTATAGTTCCCCAGTTCGCTGCTGAGGTGAACGGCCTGGTTCCCGAGAATGGCGCCGATTCCGATGAATCCCAGGGAGACGAGGGCGACGACAATCAACACCGCCGGCACGCGCGGAATACGGCACCTCTCGGCGGCTCGTACCAGAGGCGCCAACACGGCAGTCAGCAGTACCGCCATTGCCAAGGGCAACAACACGCTGCGGGCGACGTACAGGATTCCGAAAACCAGCGTAAATGTCGCCAACGTGAAAAACGTCGTGGCACTGACATTGGATGAACGAAAAGCCGCCGACATAAATGAAACTCGCGGGCGCGCGATATCCCTGCTCTGTGGCGGGCAAGCGTCCGAGACTGCGCAGCGGCACCATCCCGCATGTTGGCGCGCCGCAGACGGGCCTGCCAGGCAGTGTCTGATCAGACTGTCCGCGGCGTCTGGCTCCGCAAACTGTATGCCGTGCTCTTCATTCCCCGCGGGCTGATGCTACATTGCCACCTGTCCGCGGCGGCGACGTGGGCTCGTCGTCGCCCTGCTTCCGCCCGCGCTTTCCACCGAAGGTTGTCCACCCCATGATGAACCCCGCCGATGGCCCCGGTCCGACCTCCGCTCCTGCGAAACGCTGGAGGCCCTGGCGGTGGCCCATGTACCTGCGGGTCGTATTGGGAGTTGCCTTGGGTGCCGTTCTCGGATTGGCGATCGGCCAGTCCGAACTGCCAGGCGGTGTGACGACCGATGCGATGGGACGTATCGCGGCACTCTATATTCAGCTGTTGACCGCGCTGGCGACCCCGCTGATTTTTTTCGCCATCCTCGACGCTTTCGTCCAGACGCACATTTCCGCCCGTCAGGGCCTGCGCATGTTTGCCGTCTGCGGGCTGAATATCCTGGTGGCCTTTTCGATTGGCCTGGTCATCATGAACGTCTGGCAGCCAGGGCGCGCCTGGCAAGGCACGCTGGCCGAACGGGTCAGCCACCTCGAGCCCGGCTCAGCCGCGGACCAGTCGAAAGCCACGGAACTGAGCAGCAAGGCCAAGGATATCTCCCTCTCGCCGCTCGAAATGCTGCGCAGCTACGTGCCGCGTAGCGTCGCCCAGCCCTTTACGGAGAACATGGTCCTGACCGTCGCCGTGTTTGCGATCGTAATCGGGGCGGCCCTGCGTTCGCTGAAGGCGGCGGCGGATCCGGAAGCGGGGCTGGCGTTGCGTACCTTGGAACAATTCGTGGTCGCTTCGTATCAGGTCGTGCTCAAGATCCTCACCTGGCTGATCGAGCTGGCGCCGTATGCGATCTGTCTGGCCGTGGCCGGCGTAGTCGGAGCTACGGGAATGGGTGTCTTCCGACTCGTGGGTATCTTCTTTATCACCGTCGTGTCGGCGCTCGGCATTCACGCGCTTGTTTACTATCCGTTGTCGTCCTGGTGGATCGGCGGCAAAACGCCCCGAGCGTTTTTTCGTGAAGGGCTGACCGCTATCCTGACGGGGTTCTCGATTAACAGCAGCCTCGCCACCGCGCCGCTCACGCTCGAAGCACTGAGGCGGCTGGGCGTGGGAGAGGCTTCAGCCCGACTGTCGGCCTGCGTGGGGACCAACTTCAACAACGACGGAATCACCTTGTACGAAGCGCTCACGGCCCTGTTCATTGCCCAAGCGGCGGGGATGGCCCTGCCGGTGAACCAGCAGATCACGATCCTGCTTGCGGCCCTCGCCGGCAGCATGGGGATCGCCGGCATTCCAAACTCCGGCCTGATCATCCTGACGCTCGTGCTGAAGGCCGCCAGGCTACCGGACGAGACCGTCCAACTGGCGTTGCCGATTGTCTACAGCATCGACTTTATCAATGCTCGGCTGCGCTCGGCCGTCAATGTCATGGGCGATATGCAGGTCGCCATCCTGCTGGACTCGACATCACCCACCCCGTCGCCGTCAGGCAACGCGGCAGCGTGACCGGGAGAGCGGATTCCGACTAGGCCGCCCGCGTCCCGTCACTTGGCCGGACACGCCCTTCACAAGCCCGCTACCTCGAACCCCTGCCGGTAAGTCCGTCGCAAGAGCCGATTCGCTTCCGGCACATTCGTGACCTGCAGCGCTTCGGCGTTCCACATCAGGCGGGTGCCCGGAAAACGGTTGGCGACCACGCCTAGCAGCAGCGCCTCGGTGAGCCGGCCGGCGTAGTCGAAGCCGGCGCTCGTCGAGCCCTTGCCCAGACAAGCGTCGACCCATTCGTGGTAGTGGTTGCCGTTGGCCACGTCGGGGCGTGCGTAGTCCCGGAATTTGTCCTGGGGGTACAACTGCGCCTCGGCGACGTGAGGCAGCAGCAGATAACCACCTTCGCCCACAAACAGCGATCCCTGACCGGGCAGCTTCACGTCCCCAGGCAGGCCGACCGCCGACGCAGAGGGAGGTGCGTCCGCGCCGTCGTACCAGGTCCAACGCAACCGATCCGTCGTGTAGCGCGTGCCCGGGAATTCGTATTCGACAATGTTCTTTTCTGGATGACCAAAACCGGTCGGAGCCCGACATGTCGTCTGGGCCCACAGCGGAAACGTCAGTTCGAGCGCCGCGTAGGGCGTGTCAAAAATGTGCACTCCCATATCGCCCAAAGTACCTGTACCGAAGTCAATCAACTTGCGCCAGTTCGACGGATGATAGATCTTGCCGGCATACGGACGCGTAGCGGCCGTGCCGAGCCATAGATTCCAGTCAAGCTCGGCCGGCGGCGAATCGGCTGCCGCGACCGCGGATCCGTCATACCCCCAGTTCTTGTTCGACCAGGCGTGCACCTGACTTACCTTGCCGATGACGCCGTCCTGTATCATGCGGACGGCACGCCGATAGGTCGCGCTGGAATGGACTTGGATCCCCATCTGCGTAGGGACGCCGCGCTGTTGGGCGACGAGCCGCAGTTGCCGCGCCTCGTGCACCTCGTGCGTCAATGGTTTCTGGCAATAGACCGGTTTCCCCAGGTTTAGTGCGCTCATGGCCGCCGGTGCATGCGTGTGGTCGGGAGTCGACACGACCACCGCGTCAAGGGACTCGGACATGTTGGCGAGCATTTCGCGGAAGTCGCGAAACTTGCGCGCCCCCTTGTGCTGGTTCGCGGCGGCATCGAGCCGGTTCTGGTCGACATCACACAGTGCCGCAACTTCTACCTGCGGGTGCGACGCCACCGACTTCAGATCCGACCCGCCCATGCCGGCCACGCCGATATGAGCCGTGCGAAGCTTTCCATTCGGCGAGGCGGCTCGCACCCCGGCAGGCAACGCGTACGACGCAGCCAACACGGCGCCCGACTTCAACAGCAACCGGCGATCGAGACGGTAGGGAACCATGAACGCTCTCCTGATGTCTGAGCATGTAGGTGGTGCGAGGGAATCAACCTCTGCTATGTGCCGAGTGTAGCGGAAATCAGAGCCCTTCGCGTAGCGGAAGTCGCCAGACTTCCGAATCCGCCGCAGCAAGCGTCGGAAGTCTTCCGATGACGCTGTTCCGTCGTCATCCGAGTTCCGCTACTACGCGTACCGCTCTTCAAAAACGCGCACGGCTGTTTCCACGACGGCGAGTTGCTGTGTCACGCGCTGGGCGAAAGGCGCTTTCATGCCACTTTCGATCGTGAAGCCCGGCCCGTACTGCCGAGCAGCGAAATCGACCAGGTTCAGGCCTTCACCCCGGGCGCTGGGATCCAGCCAGTACACGCCGCGCTCGAGTCGTTCAAAGAAAGAACCCGGCGAATACGACTCCGGCGCCAGTTCCCCGCTTCCCGCCGCCACCGCCCGGATCGCCTCACTGGCCATCCGCCGTTCCCACTGCTCGTCGACGTCCGTCCTCTGACGCCTCGCCGACATCCAGAAGAAACTGCCGCCGGCATGTTCGTGCATGTCGAACGTCAAGGCCGGGCGCGTCTTCGCCATCAAGCCCCGCAGACAACGCACCTCTGCGGGTGCCCACGGCGTATCATGAAACCGATTGAGATGGAGGATCTCCCCGTCCGGGGTCACGACCAGCGTGTACGCACGTTCGAGGGGGCCGGCGCCCGGCGTGTCCAAACCGCGAGATGGCCACCAGATGCGCTTGCCACGGAGGGGTTCCAGAAACCTGGCACCGGCGGGCAACTCGCGATAGAGGCCGCGGTTTGCATAGCCATATTCGCCGATGACCACGACCAAAGTGCCATCGGCGTCGTACACGACTTCGCCGTGACGCCGCAGGAACTCATCCACCTGGTCGACCGACTCCAACTCAGGCTCCTCACCCAGGCCCAGCCGAAGCGCGTGACGGAATCCGGAAAGTCCAATCGGGTCGCGGCAGGGGAGCACCCAAAACTCGTGATCCGTCTTCAACGTCCGCAAGACTTCTACGGCCGCCACGACACCGGCTTGCTCCGTGGCATGCGCGCCTGCGCTGAACAGGATCGCCGGTTGCTTCGTGCCGCCCCCCCGCACGGCGACGATGGGAGATCGATCGGGGGCCGCGCCCAGTACCGTCCACGAACGACCCTGGTCGCGCAGAGCCTGCAACAGCTGCTCGTATGTCCGAAAGGGGACGAATGCCTCGCCCGTCTGTGCCCGGGCCTGAGAGAACAGGGAAGTCCCGGCGGCCAGGGCACTCGCCTGCAATACATGTCGTCGAGACATACGCGGGGCTAACCGGCCAAGTGACATCGACGCTGCTCCTCGAGAGGCCTAGGGGTTCACGGAATCCCACCGCGGAATTTCAATGCGGCGAATGATACCACCGGGCCCACCCACGGCCACCTCGGTATCTGAAACAACGGCCAGCGCGAAGATGCCCGCGGGAATGGCCACGTCCGAGTGCCGCACCTCGACAGAGTCCGGGTCCACCACCAGCAGGTGACCGTCCCGGCAGGCCACCACGAGCGAGCGCCCGTCGGGTGTCCAGCCGAGAGACCGCGGGGCGCTATTCAATCGAGCGAACCGCATCAGCCGACCGATTACCGGTTGCCAAAGACGCACGGTGCGATCGTCGCCGGCGGAGGCAAGCACCGCGGGACCGGCCGTCGCGCCCGGACGCACGGCCAGATCGTGCACCGACCGGGTGTGATTGGCGAGCGTGCGGATCACGGTTCCCGCGGGCAGGTTCCAGAGACGCAAACTCTCGTCGGCGCCCGCCGTTACTAGACCTTGTGTGCCTGGGAGGTACGCCGCCGCCAGCACAGCACGCGAATGCCCGACAAGCTGACGATGGAGTGTCCCGGAGGCGGCATCCAGCAGCGACACGGTGCCGTCCATACTCGCCGCGGCCACCTGCCCACCGGCGGCGTCCCAGTCGATTGCGTAGACAACGTCCTGGGGCCCATTCCACCGCCGCGCCAGCGTGCCGGCCGGCCAACTCCAAAACTCGACCCCCCCGCTTTCGGCCGGAGTCCCGCCCGCCACCCCCAAGGTCTGGCCATCGGGTGAAAAGGCGAGGTCGTGAATGTGCGCGAACTGCGTGGACAGCTCCCGCCGACGTTCCAGTGCCGGCCAACTCCATTCGACCAGGCCAGCCTGAGACCCCGTGATCACCGCGGACTTGTCCGGCGCGACCGCGATCGCCGTTACGGGCGGAGGCGTGCGCTGGGCCAAGGTGTTGCCATCCGCCGCCGCCAGGATCCCGAGCAACAACGCGGTGACTTTCATGCGACGAGTTCGGACAACGCTTGTCCACCTTGATTAATCTGCACCGGGCGACCATCCGGCGTATGTAACTCGCTCGCCGGATCGATTCCGAGCAGGCGGTAAATCGTACAGGCCAGGTCTGCCGGGTTAACGGGGCGGTCGGCCGGGCTCTCCCCGATCCGATCACTCCGGCCAATTACCTGCCCGCCCGGAATCCCGCCACCCGCCATCACCACGCTGAACACGCGGGGCCAATGGTCGCGACCGCCGCGAGTGTTTAACTTGGGCGTCCTGCCGAACTCGCCCATGGCAATGACCAGGGTCTCATCCAGCAGCCCCCGCTGGTCGAGATCCTCGACGAGCGCCGAGAACGCCTGGTCAAACGTTGGCACCAGTCCCACGCCCACCCGGGCCCCGGTGTATCCTTCCTTCAATTGCAGAATCAGCGACTCGTGAGTGTCCCAACCTATGTAGTTGACTGTGACGAAGCCCACGCCGCTCTCAATCAGCCGTCTCGCCAACAGGCAGCTCTGTCCAAACGTCCGAGGACCGTAGCGGGCTCGCACTTCGTCCTTTTCCGCGGCTAAATCAAAGGCTCGCTTGGCCTGCGGCGACGTGACGAGGCGATACGCCTGTTCGAAACCCGCGTCCTGCGGCGAAGCAGTCGCTTGCGACTCGACGGACTGCTGAAATCGTTCCAGCTGACCCAGCATGGCACGCCGCCGTTCGACCCGGTCCATTCCCACCCCGGTGTAGAACTCGAGATCTTTGACGCGGAAGTCAGCACGCGCCGGGTCGCCGCCCACAGCGAAGGGCTCGCACGACGAACCCAGGAATCCCGCGCCCGCGGGCGGGCGGACATCCGGAATCGCCACATAGGGCGGCAGGATCTGCCCGCCACCCCGCACATGCGCGGCCACGGCTCCATAACTCGGATACTCGAGAACCGGTGACGGCTTGTAACCGGATAGCAGATACTGGTTCGCCAGTCCGTGCTCTCCGAGTGGCGATGTCAAGGAACGCAAGATAACCATCTTGTCGGTCAGCTGGGCCGTACGCGGCAAGAGCTCACAGATCTGTACGCCGGGGATGCGCGTCGCGATAGGCTGAAAGGGGCCTCGCACTTCGCTGGGAGTGTCCGGCTTCAGGTCGAACGTTTCCAGATGACTGGGACCTCCGTCCAGCCAGAGCAGGATGCACGCTCGAGCTCGGCCTGGAGCAATTCGCTCGGCGGCCGAGCTCCGTCGGCCTCCTCCGAACATCGTCCAGCCCAGTGCCCCCAGACTTCCGATGCGGATCGCGTCACGCCGAGGGATGCCGTCGCAACGGCGGAAAGAGGAAAGCGTCATGGTCCAAGCTCCAGGTCGAGAATCCGGGGCCGATCAATGGTTCAGGCAGAATTCGCTGCAGGACAGCAATCCCCAGACGATATCCTCCAGTAATTCCGTACGCCGGTCAGGTGGCTCCGAGGTCAGTTGCTCGTGCCAGAATGCGGTCTCCGCCGGCCTGGGTGTCCGGCCAAGTGCTCGTTCGTAGAATTCCACCAGGACTTCTTCGTGCGAAGCGCCGGACCGCAGTCGCAGGTGCAGATGCCCCTCCCGGGCCGTAATTTTGCGATTGATCAGACCGCCGTTCAACTGATGAAGTTTTGCCGGCAAGCTGCCCGATACCTCGACTTCATCGCAGGACGCCGCCCGCGAACATCGGCCCAGCACATCGAGGGACTCGGCTGGCGTTCTCGGGTCAAACAACGTGATGGCGCGCGTGCCGTTGGGCTCGTCGCCATAGTTGTCCGCTAGTCCAGTTACATCGGCCAGCGCGTCCGCCAGCACCTCAGGCTCCATGGGACGACGATAGGCGCGAGAGTAAAACCGATCGTCCGAGGCATTCCCGGGCAGCGAGACCGACGACCGCTGGTAGGTTGCACTGCTCGCGATCCGACGCAAGGTGTGGCGGAGATCAAAACCATGATCCACGAAATCCTTCGCCAGCGCGTTCAGCAGCTCGGGGTGGGTGGCGGGATTGGTATCCCGCAAGTCGTCCACCGGCTCGACAAGACCCCGGCCGAACATACCCCTCCACAGCCGGTTGACCAAGGCGCGCGCGAAGTAGTCGTTGTCCGGTCGGGTCAGCCAATCCGCGAACTGGCGGCGATGGTCGGCGTCGGGTGGGAGCTCCGGCCCCCCTGGAAGGCGCTCAATCGCTGGTTCACCCGTGCGCGGATTGGTGACGCCGCCTCGCGATGCCAGACGCACCACTGGCCCTCGATCCAGCCGCGAAAAAATCGCCGCTAGCCCGTGATAGTCGTCTTGCGTCCAGCGATCGAGCGGATGGTTGTGGCAATTGGCACACTGCAGGCGGACGCCGAGGAACACCTGGCTGACGAGCTCGGCGTGAGCCCGGGCGTCGAGCACGCTGCGCGCAAAGTTCGCCGCCCCCACCTCCTGCGTGTCGCCGGTCGCGGTGAGCAGCTCGTGAGCCACCTCGTTCAGCGGGGTCCGGCGTTGCAGCTGGTCACGGAGCCAGTCACGGTATACCCGCGCGCTGTCGCGATCGTTCGGTGGCGGCCGGACCCGCAGCAACAGCATGAGGCGGTAGGTCCAGTATTCGACGAAGTCGTCGCTTCGCAACAGCCGGTCGATCCACTCCTCTCGTCTTCCCGGTCTCCCATCGGCGGTCAACTCGTGAACTTCCTCGAGCGACGGCAAGCGGCCCGTGAGGTCAAGCCGCAAGCGACGCAGGAACGTGGCATCGTCGACTTCGGGCGAAACGGGAATCCGCAGGACCGCCAGCGTTTTCAGCACTTCCTCGTCGATGAAATTGCTGCGGCGCTCGCCAGATAAATCAACCGGCTCGCGGGCCAGCGGCAACGTCAGCCGAAGCGGCACGACACGGTCCAGAAAACGCGCATGGACCAAGTGCTGTCCGGGTCGCAGAATCGTCGCCGACATCGCGGCATCCAGAGCCACCGCGCCCGGATCGGCAGAAGTAAAAACGGTCCAGGAGGTCACGTCATGCTGGCTGCCATCATCGAAGTGCGCGACGGCCTGCAGCGCCACTTTTTCGCCCGGGCTTTCCAATACGGCGTGGTGCGGAGCGACATCCAGCCGCACCAGCCGTCGCGGCCCTTCGCGCGACGCTCCGGACGCGATCCAGGCCTCGAGCAGGTTGGCATCCCGACCGCCCCATTCGAGCGGTTCGCCCCCTTCGTGCAGCAGCCGGCCGGTGGGCTTGGCCAGCACCAGGCTCTCGCTCGGCGTGGCCAGATTGACTCGCCGCCCCTCGTATTCGTGCACGATGGCTTCGTGATCGGCCGCTGGGTCGGCACCCAGCAACGACAAGTGAAATCCTCCGCGTCCTGCTGCGGCGCCGTGACACGATCCCGCATTGCAGCCCGCTCGGGTCAGGATCGGTACAATCTGGGTGTCGAAATCAACCGCGGCAGCAGGGTTCGCGGCATACGCAGCCATTGCCAGCAACACGGTGAACGACATGGCATGACCTCAGTCCATTCCCGAGTTCGCACAAGAATTT
>JBFWYF010000161.1:0-10725 GCA_050186685.1 Pirellulaceae bacterium | reverse complement strand
CATGCACAAACTGTGCGAGCGCATCATTTCGAGCCTGGACGCCCGGGATGGTGGTTACCTGCGATCCAGTTTGCGCGATTTGATGCCACCCGATGCCACGGAAGCCGACCTGGAGGCGGCCGAGTCGGCACTTCGCATTGTCCAATCCCTCGATCCTCCAGGCATCGCCGCTCGGGACTTGCGCGAATGCCTGCTGCTGCAGTTACATCCGGACATGCTGTACTACGAGGAACTGCGACAGCTCATTTCGGACCATCTCGAGGACTTGAAGGAAAACCGCCTACCGGCCATCCACAAAGCAACCGGGATGACCATCGAGGAAATCCGGGAAGTCTGGGACGAACTGCGGAAGCTGAATCCCAAGCCTGCCTCGGGCTTTTCCGAGACCTTCGTACCCACGGTGACTCCCGATGTACGGATCGAGCAGGTGGATGACGGCACCTACAAAGTTATTGTCGATGAAGATCGCACTCCGCAGTTGTATATCAGCGAGTATTACCGCCAGCGACTGGCCACCGGCCAGGCTACTCCCGAGGAAAAGGAATACATCAAGCGGAAGATAACTGCGGCCCAATGGCTGATTGAATCCATCCAGCAGCGCCGCAACACGCTCACCAAGGTCGCCCAGGCCATTGTGGATTATCAGCGGCGATTTCTGGATGAGGGGCCCGAACACATCGAGCCGCTCAAGATGCAGCAGATCGCCGAGCAAGTGGGGGTTCACGTCACGACCGTCAGCCGCGCCGTGGACGACAAGTGGATTCAGACACCCCGCGGTATCCTGCCGCTGCGCAAGTTCTTCGTGGGTGGCACGCGCAGCGACGGGGGCGAGGACATTGCCTGGGACACGATTCGTATCAAGCTTCAGGATCTGATCGATCGCGAGGATAAGAGCAACCCGTATAGTGACGATCAGCTGGTGCGGGAATTGAAGAAGCAAGGTCTGAATGTCGCTCGCCGGACGATCACCAAGTACCGCGAGAAGATGGGCATTCCCAGTTCGCGCCAGCGGCGTGATTGGTCGAAGGCCGCGGCGGGCACGGCGGCTCGACCGAGCGATGTTGAGGCGGAGACGGTGAATCGCGCCGCGGAGACTCCTGCAGAGGACGAGTTCGATACGGACTCGTCGACCGGGCGCCAGAGCGGGTCCGACTCGCGAGAGCCGGCCTTCGCGGCCCGCACTTCGGCAGGTCGTGACACGATGTTCCGGGATGCGGCGTCCCCCGATGGGGCTGGACGTCACGGACTTGCCCGTGACGCGGCTTCTGGCGATGGGGCGCGACGCGACAGCGACTATCCCCAGCCAGCGCCCGCTCGACCGGCATTGGGGGGCTCGCACGAAAATGGTTCGGCCGCGGCCTTGCGTTCGCCAGCCATCCGACAGGAAGAGCTCGGCGAACAACCGTTATTGAATACGCGTGAACCCAGCGAATATCCACCCCACGGCGGACCGCCAATGTCGGCGCAGCGTTCCGATTCTCTGATTGCCGAAGCCGCAACCACGGATAAGGGAAATAGTGCGCCGACTGATCGGCCGCCGGCACCGCTTCCTGCCGCTCGCCCAGGGCTTCCGGGAGTCGGAGCGGGAGTCGCCACAATGGGTCCCCTGTCCGCAGGCCAGTCGTTCGCGCCCCTCCGATCAGCGACCGAACCCGTGCGCGAGCTGCCGCCCGTGCGCGGCGCAAACAATGACGAGGCAGCGCTCCGAGAGCCGGAAAGTCCGGCATCGCCGCGAGAGGGTGACGGTTTCCGGCCTGAGTGACTCGCGAGAAGGCCAGGTTCTCGGTCATGTTTGCAAGGGCCTGCGCTTCTGAGACGCAGCGATCGCAAACGCTACGCCGAAAACGTGCTCAGTGGCGATGCCGCGCTCTGCCCCGGGCCGACATGTCGTTGCTCCTTCGGAGCGAACAGGGAATCGACCTGCGTCGGATGCACAACGCCTATTGGCTGGATTATTTCCAACAGCGGGCAGTGGCACCGGTCTCTCTTGCAGTCCCCTGGCAGGGTGCAGGGATTGGAAGCCGCCGGGCCACGCCAGGCGGGCCGCTCCCAGGCCGATCTTGGCAGATACTTGCGTCAGAAGCTGAGCATCTTCCGGTACAGATCCATCCGTCGCTCGATGTCGGCCCGCTCGATGCCTTTCATCCGTTCGAGGCTGAAGTCCTCGACGTTGAAGCTCGCCACGAGCACCCCGTAGGCCATGGCCGTCTTCAACGTGACGGGATCGAACTGGCCTTTCTCGGCCAGGTATCCCATCATACCGCCAGCGAAGCTGTCGCCCGCTCCGGTCGGATCCACGACACGTTCGGTCGGAAAGGCGGGGAGCACGTAGGTTTCATGCTCCGAGAAGAACATCGCGCCATGCTCGCCTTTCTTGATGACGACGAACTTGGGGCCCATCTCTCGGACGCGATGCCCCGCGCGTACGAGGTTCTCGTCACCGGTCAGCAGCTTCGCCTCGCTGTCGTTCAACACGATTCCATCCATTCGCTTCAGCAATCGGAGCAGTTCGTCGTGCTGTTCGCGGATCCAGAGGTCCATCGTGTCGCACACCGCAAGGCTGGCGCCGGGAATCTGGTCCAGAACTTTGGCCTGGACGACGGGCGAGCCGTTCGCCAGAAAAACGAACTTGGAGCGTGTGTACTCCGCTGGCAGCTGCGGGTTGAACTCACCGAAGACGTTCAAATGGACTTCGAGGGTCTCGCGGTCGTTCATATTCGGCAGGTATTTACCTCGCCAACGAAACGTCTGGGCGCCGCGTTTCACCTCCAGTCCGGTCGTATCGATGCCCCGGCGGCGGAGGAGCTCGGTATGTTGAGGGGGCCAGTCCTCTCCTACCACGCTCACGAGCTTGACGGGAGTAAAATAGCTGGCCGCATACGAGAAAAAGACGGCGGACCCGCCCAGCACGTCCTCGCGCGCGTCAGAAGGGGTCTGCACACTGTCCAACGCAACGGATCCAACGACCAGGAGCGGCATAACGGAATGATCTCGGAAAAAAGGGATGACCGAACTGTGCCTTCGATTCTAATGTCGACCGCCCGCATTCCAAGCCGGATTCGCGCTGTCTTTGCGGTCCTGGCAATGTGGGCGGCGGCGGTCGGGTTCGCGGCACCGGTTGTCGGGGATGGGGCGCCGCGCTATGCGGCCCGGTTTGCGAGCGGCCGGTACCTCGAAGGCGAGCCGCTCAGCAACTGGCACAGCCGCGAACTCCAACCGCAGCTGGCCGGTCAGCCGCTCTTTGATGCCGCGGACCCACTGCGGTGGCTGATGGATCGCTCCCTGCCGCCCCCCGTGGCCCCGGCGGCGTACCTGGAAATGGCCGGCGGAGATCGATTGCCCGGACGCGTAATCGGTTATCGACCGGGGGGACCGACACCCTTTGCATGGCAGCCGGCACATTTTCTCGTTGAATGTCATGCGACGCTTGGCACCAATCTCGATCACACGCGGCTTGTGCGTCACATCGATGCTCGCTTTGTCCAACGCATCGTTTGGCAGAATGTATCGGGAGGATCCGCGGAGCCGCACACCGTGTGGCTTGCCGGCGGCAGCCGGCTGAACTTCCGGTCGATCCGGTTCAGCGACGCCGGGCTCACCTTACTGCTGGACCGCGGGATCCGCCGCGTGGCCTGGTCGGATGCCGCGGAACTCCACCTGGCTCCGCTCGCCCCCTGGCCTCTCGTTCAGGAGGAACTCGCCGAGCTGGCGGCCGACGGGCAGAGCCGACTGCTGCAGGTGGAAACCCGTGACGGTCTGATCGCCACCACCTCGCTCGCTCGCTCTTATCCCCGCGCGATCGGCGACGAGCGCGATGTGGGACGCTGGATGCACGGCATTCAACCCGCGTGGAGTCTCGATGTGCTCTGGGTCCGACAGTCCGATGTCTGGATGCGCCGCTCGTGGTTGCCAACCGAGTTGCCCCTGTCGCGCCTGACCCCGGTAGTCCGGCCGCGGCCCGTGGAACGCGGCGCGGAGCTCTTCCCTCCGCAGGTCAATCGCCGCGCAGGCGGTGGACTCCTACGCACGGCTCGGCACGAAGTGGGATGGGGCTGGGGTGTCCACGCGTTTTCGGACCTCGCGTTCCCCGTTCCACCGCTGGCCCGCCGGCTTGCGACTCAGTTCGCCCTCGATGCCAGCATGGGGCGCGGAGGCTGCGTCGCACCCTGCGTGCTGAGCGAGCCGTTGGGCCAGCCCCCCTTGTTCCAAGGCCCGGTGGTCACCGGAGCCGATCACGTACTCGACGTCGGGCCGCTCGACCTGACCTCGCTCGCGCTGGCCAGCGCACCTGTGGTCCTGCAGGTCGACCCGGTCGAACTCGATCTGCCGCCCGGCGCCGATCCCGGCGATGTCCGGGATCACGCGAACTGGATTGAACCGATCATCGAGCTGGACGAAGCCCGCCTGCAGTCCGAACTCGCGGACCGGGTCCGGCGCCGCGCCGCGGCCTGGCAAGGATGGGACTTCGCCGACGACCCTCCACCACCGCAGTGGCAATGGTCGACGCACTTTGCAGCCTTTCCTGGGACCGCGGGAGCCTTTCTGACCGCGGTGCGCTGCGTGGACCACGATCTGACCTGGCGCCGCACGCTACCCGGCGCGCCGGTACCGCGCTGGCTCGTGATCGACGCCGTAAGGTGGTCGTCCCAGCCGGCCGCCCGCGTGTCCGTGCGCAAGGGGGGCGAGCCGCTCGGCGACTGGGAATTGCCGGCCTTTGATCCGGCGGGCATGGACCTGCGTCCGCTCGTCCTCTCCCTCGCGCCGCACAGTCCGCCCGAGCAGGTCCTGGAAGTGACGCAGCACCGCGGATTGACGCCCGTCATCTGGCGCTGGTTGGGCATTACGGACGAACATCCCCTGGTGATGCACGTGTACGGGGACACGTGGCCGACTGGCCCGTCGTCCAGTCGATCTGCCTCCGGCGTTCGAGCCGCAGTCGATGACCTGCAGAAGCTGGCAGGCAGCCACTCGGTGCGCATCGAGCCTGGCGGACATGCGGTTTTTCCATTCCCACGACTCGCCGGGATCGCCGAACGCCCGCGGCTCGGCGAGTTCCGATTGCTGCGCTGCGCCGTTCGCCATCCGGGCCGAGCTGCCTTTCAGATAGAAGGCCAGGGAGCGAGCGGCGAGCCGTTGTGGACGTACGTGAGCGGCGATGAAGCGGCTCGGACCGAGCACCCAGGGCGGCCGACGCGACGGCTTCCTCCGCCGGCAGCTAACCAGGAGTGGCGCGAATTGACGCGCGATCTGTACGGCGACTGGGGCAGTGCCGAGCTGGCGGGCATTACGGTCCGGGCGACCGGCAGCGCGCCGGTGTGGATCGACGAGGTATTCCTGGCACGTACTCAGCAGGATCTGGTGCAGTACCTGGAGCAAACAGGCCACATACCGTAGCGGAAGTCGTCGGAACACTTGCGAGTTCCGCTACCAGGATTCTGCGGCCTTTCGGAAGACCTCGGAATTCCGGCGCGTTCGCGCGTTCCGCTAGCACCCAATTCGCCTTGCGGAAAGAGAGGAAATGCCCGATAAGTCGCGCTGGTCCACAAATTCGGCAAATGCGGCTTGTTCCGCGCGGGGCACCCTGCCGAATGATGAAAAGAGGCCCGTGCCGGATGCCGGGTCGGAGGGGCGGGGATGGAGCCAGTTTTTTCGCGGAGCTTCCACGTGAATCGACGCCGCTGGATGTTGGCCGGATTGGGGACCTGCTGGGGGCTGGTGACCGGGCTCGGATGCCGGGGGCACCAGTACGGGCACGTGATGAAAGACAGCCAGCAGGACATGGTCGGCAGTCACGCAGCGGGGGCCGAGACATTCAATCCGTTGATTGATGAAGCCGTGGCCAAACTGCTAGCTCGCCAGGAAGTGGTGTTCCAGCAGGTTAGCACGGGTGAGCTCCCGCCGCCGCTGACGCCGAAGTCGATTTGCTTTGTGAGCGTCGAGAACAAGAGCAGTGAGGAGCTGGGTGACTTCCGGGACCAGATCTACGAGCAGATCGACGCGATGATACTCTCGTCGCAGAAGTACCGACCGGTCAGTCGCCGCTACGTCGATGCGGCCTTGCGGGAAACACGGCTGAGGCCGGACTCGCTGATGATTCCCGAAAACATGCGGATGTTTGCGGCCGTCCTGGAACAGCAGGGCCAGCCGTTCGACTACATGCTGTATGCCACGCTCACTTCAGGAACGACAGCCGACAACGCGGATGTGCAGCGCGACTACATGCTGACGCTGGAGCTCGTGAACATCCACACGGGCGACTACGACAAGGAGTCGGCGAAGATCCGTAAGGGCTATCACAAGACCATGCTGGGCAAGCTCCGGCAGTGGGGCTGGAAGTAGCCAAACGCCGCTATGAGTCGTGGGCTCACACTCACCTGGCTGCTCCTGATCTGCGCGGGTTGCTCGACGCACGCGCAGCAGCTGCGGGATGCCCGTGAGCGGTTCTTTCAAGGCGATCTGGCCGGTACGAGCGCTACGCTGGAAAAGGTGGGCGGGCGCTGGCACCGCGACGGCGACTGCCTGCAGCTCGACCGGGCCATGGTTTCGCTCGTATCGGGGCACGCGCAGGAGGCGGAGCAATCGCTGCGCGAGGTGCGTGATCGCTTCGACCACCTGGAGCAGCAGGACCTGGCCGAATCTGCCTGGGCCATGTTCACGGATGACCAGCGGCGGGCCTATGCCGGCGAAGATTACGAAAAGGTCTTGATCCGCGCGTTTCTCGCCTTGTCGAACCTGATGCACGATGGTGGCGATGCGGTGGCGTACAGCCTGCAAGTGGAGGAAAAGCAGCAGGAGATCATACAGAAGGGCGTACCGGGCGAGCAGGAGAACCCGAAACTGGCCTACAAACAGGTAGCGCTCGGGCCTTACCTGAGCGGGATGCTGCGCGAGGCGACACATGGCCAATACGACGAGGCGGCCCGATCTTTCACGAAGGTCGTATCCTGGGAACCGGGCTTCCGGCCGGGGCCGGTGGACTTGGCGCGCGCTCAGGTCGGACGGCACTCGGAGCCAGGACACGGTGTGGTGTACGTTTTCGCGCTGGTCGGTCGAGGCCCTTACAAGGAAGAAACGATCGAGGAGCCCACGAGTGGCGCGCTGCTGATCGCTGACCGGGTATTAAGCGCGCTAGGCAAGTACCAACTGCCACCCACGATTGCGCCCATCAAGGTCCCGCAAGTCGTGATTCCGGTTAGCGAAGTGGATGGCGTGCTGGTGCACGTCAATCAGCAGCCGGTGGGTGCGACGCAGACGATCACCGATGTCTGCCAGCTCGCCGCCCAGCAGCATCAAGCGGTCTTCTCGCATCTGGTCGCGCGGGCGGTGGTGCGACGTGTCGTGAAGAAGGCTGTGGCGTATGGCGTGCAGGACACGTTGGCTGCGGACAACGGGCTGGTGAACCTGGGCGTTTTGGCGGCCGGAGTGGTGTGGGAATTCACCGAGTCGGCGGACACACGGTGTTGGGGTCTGTTGCCGGCACAGATCCAGGTGCTGCGGGCCGAGCTGCCGCGCGGGACACACGAGCTGGAGCTGCGGCCCGCGCGTCGAGGTTCGCAGGCGGGCCCCGCGCACCGTTGCAGTGTGCCGGTCGTCGACGGACGCAACACGTATGTACTGGCCTGTTTTCCCAACCGGAATCTGGTCGGACAGCTGCAGGTATCGAGCGGTCCTTGACGGCGGCTACTTCAAGCTGGCGATGAACTTGAGGTAGCGGCTGTCCAGTTGCCGCAGGTCTTCGCCGAAGTAGCGCGTGAATTCCTGTAGCCGCTCGGGCCCCCGTTGCTCAGTGAACTGAGGGTGAGCGGCCGTGGCCTGCAGATACTTCACATATTGGCGCGGCTGGGTTTCGAACAGGAAGAACGACAGCGCCCACGCCTCGGCGTACGCCGCTCGCGGATCGGACTGGAAGATCCGGTCGGACGAGACAAGTTCGGCAAGCGAGTTGCCATTGTGCTTGCGGACGGCGTACTTCGTGAACTCCTCGAATCGGAAGCGATTGATCCGGTCGGACTGCTGCGCAAACCGTTTCGAGTTCCACACGCCGCGGGCTTCGAACACGGTGCCGAGCCCTTCGGCGACCCAGCGCGGAGGAGGGCAATAACGGCTATGGACGCCCGTGTTGAAAGCCATCTGGTGGACGGCTTCGTGCACGATCGTTTCGGCGTTCATCTCCCACTCCGGCAGCTCCCGCTGACCGGCCGTCACGTCGTACAGCAAGATGCGGTTCGTCATGGGGGAATAGTAGCCAAGCGTGCCGGGAACGAGCCGGGTCCCGCTCTGGGAGGCGTACTTCAGGAAGTCCTGTTCGTTGCGAAAGACGACGGCGACAAGCGGAAACTGAGGTCGCGTCGGTTCAAAGCCGCGGGCGGTGAAGTAACGCATGTAGTTGCGATACAGCTCCTCGAACCGCGGCGCCCATTCGTTGCGTTCGCCGCGCGGATGAACGACCAGGTAGTGGCCCGTTCCCGAGACGTCGAATCCTTTGCCGAATTCCGCCTTCAACGTGCCGCGCATGTCGTTGGGTGACAGGCTGGTAAAGTGGTCGGAGATCTTGCGCGGTTTTGTCGCGTCGCCGGGGCGGAAATTCCAGAGGTGCCCGTCGCGGGCGAGCAGGAACGCATCGGACTTGGACCACGCCAGCGGCATGCCTTCGAGGCGGCGGCCCTCCAGTTCCAGTTCGATCAACGGCCGTTCGCCCGCTGCGCTGCGCGGCCACGCCGCAAAAACCAGGATTCCCGCCAGCACCATCCACACGGTTCGTGTCATGCGTGTACGCGAGCGCGCTCGCTCCTCCGCAAGAAGAGAGTCCCAATTCGGCGCGGGGAATCGATGGGTCGCCGAGCCATAGCAACCCTAGGTCACGATTGGGACCTTGTCGAATCGCCCGGCTGGTTATCGGCCCCTGGCGACCTGGTCGGCCGGATTCCGGCGGCGATGGCGCCGAGCAGTCTATCGCGCCAGCGACAGAGCCGGATGGACAGGTTCACCAGGGCCGTCAGCGCGGCAAGGGCCAAACGCAGGGGGAGGAAATCGCACCGCCGCAGCCGATCGCCGTGACCTGCGTAGTGCTTCGCCGCGACGTCGGTCAACTCGAGGGCCTCGCCGAGCGAGGAGGTGGCCGTGAGAAAACTCGGCAGGCCGGCACATTGATCCTTGGCGTAATCGATCAGATCGTCGAGGATCTGGCATTGCATGACGATCCGGAACAGCATCTCCAAATCGTGTTCTGCATCGACCGCGTGCGCTGCGCTCGCCGGGACGGGCCGATACAGGGCCGCCGCTGCCAGGATGCGCAACGACAGACTGGCGACCGATTCGCGGTAGATGCGCACCTGGTGGAACCGGGGTATACCTCCCCCGGGAGCCGGTCGGTGTTGTTCCAGTTCCGTGAGACGCCTCCGATACTCGCCGGCGAGGACTTTCATTCCGAGAAGGTCAGCCTCCTGTCGTGCCGACTCCATCGCACCGGGACGCACCGCCTTGTTGTCGAGCAGGGCGTTGACGAGCGCTCCGTAGTCCAGCAACGTGGCCATCCCGCGCACGCGCACGCTTGACAATCCACGGCCATACCGCAATCGGTGGACGGTGTCGAACGCGATCACACACAACACGCGCAGCGGCGTTCCGGGGCGTCTGGCAAACAGGTGTGGCAGGGCCCGCACCAGGCTGAACGTCGCCGCGGACAGTCCTTGAATCCGGCCCCGATCTGCAGGAGGCGTCTTCCGACGGCTGGTTGGCTCGGATCGCATCGCTCCGCCCTGCCTTCCACCTAGATTAGACGTGGCAGAGCACGATTTCCCGTGGACACCGCCAGCGCACCGGCACCAGGTCACTGGCTCCGCGACTGACCACCAATCTGGTCATGGCGAACTGGTGATTCAAGTAGCAATAGGGGTAGAACCAGGCGCCAGGGAACAGCCTCCCGCGATATTGAAAGGCGACGAACTGGCAACCGTGGAGATGCCCGGCCAACACCAGGTCAAAGCCGCGGTCGCGCACTTTCTTCCAGATGCGTGGGTTGTGAGCGCACAGGATGCGAACGTCCCCTGCCGTTCGCAGCGAGGCTTCTGGACCGGAAATGGAGACAACGCGAGGTCCGTGCGCCAATTGAATGACGCGGTGGTGAATCCAGTCGCCGCCTCCCTGCACGACGGCATCGCGCACGCGCTCGAGTCCTACAGTTGCATCGTGATTCCCGCCGATGGCGTACACCGGCGCCATCTGGCGGAGAGTACCCACCAGATATTCCAGGCGGCGCAGCTCCGAAGCACGATCCACGAGGTCGCCGCCCAGCAGGATGATGTCGGCGGCGCATGGTCGCACCGACTCGATGATGCGGCTCGACAGCAGTTCCGAGTGGTTCGGACGCAGGTGGATGTCGCTGACGTACACAACGCGACATGCATCGCGACGTAACGACAGACGTTCCTCGCGAATGGTCAGTTTGCCTTCAAGACCGATATCCAACAAGCTCGGCCAAGCCATGGCGGAGAGACTGGATGCCTGGTTCCATGCGGTCGCTCGCGACACCGTGCGTTTGGGTGTACCACAGAACTCGGGCCAGTCCAACCGGAATGACAAGCTGCCGGGCAAGTTCTTTCAGCACAGCGGATGCGCCATATTCCGCCACGAACGCGCGGGCCGCCTGGTCCGAGCCGTCTTCGAGCCGGGCCAGCAATTCGTGCAGGAAGACCTTCAGGTCGTCGCTGTTGCGTTGAGTGGCCG
>JBFWYF010000160.1:0-10737 GCA_050186685.1 Pirellulaceae bacterium | reverse complement strand
GTGCGACTGGCGCGCGACACGTACCGGGCGCGTGTGCTGTGCCCGGAAATTGCCGAGCGGATCACGCCCGGCCAATTCCTGATGGTCCGATTGGCTCACCGGACCGATCCGCTAATCGGAAGACCGTTTGCACTGTATGACACGGCATGGGATGGAGCTGGCCGCCCGCAGGGGGTCGACTTTGTCTACCTCGTCAAAGGCAAATTCACATCCCGGTTACGCGAGTGCCGGCCGGGCACCCAGTTAGACGTTTGGGGCCCGCTGGGAAATGGCTTTACTCCGCGGCCGATTCGCCATGTGCTGATGGTCGCCGGCGGCATTGGCCAGACTCCGTTCTTGGCCGTGGCGCGCGAGTATGGCGGCCGATCGTATGGACGGACTCGGCGGGAAGTGCTGCCCGCGGAGCGGCTGACACTGTTATACGGCGCGCGGACGGCCGAGTTGCTGGGCGGCGTGGACGACTTTCGCGCGGCGGGTGTCGACGTACGCGTGGCCACGGACGATGGCACTGCCGGCCATCACGGGCTGGTCACGGATCTGCTGCAGGGCCTGTTGCGTGAAGTTGAGCCGGGTTGCCGCGTGCTGGCTTGCGGACCCGAACCGATGCTGGCCGCCGTTTCTGCGTTGACCGACCGGTTTCATGTACCCTGCGACGTCTCGCTCGAGACACCCATGGCCTGCGGCATTGGCGTCTGTTTCACCTGTGTTGCCCGGATTCGCGACTCAAGCGGACAATGGGACTATAAACGGACGTGCGTGGACGGGCCCGTGTTTGACGCTGCCTGCGTTGCATGGTAGGGGTCAGATTCCCCCCGCAGCTTGAGGGCATGACTCCGATCTGATTGAATAGCCGGTGAGCGGCTTCGGGCGGGTTGTGCCGGGCCGTCTCGTGGAACCCTGAACCTCTGTTCGTAGTGAGACTGGCATGAAGTTGATCGTGGCCATCATTCAGCCGAACAAGCTCGAAGACGTCAAAGCGGCGCTCACCGAGGTGGAAGTGTTCCGCTTGACGGTGATGGATTGCCAGGGGTTCGGCAGGCAGAAGGGTCATTCCGAGGTCTATCGCGGACACGAGTTTACAGTCAATTTGACGCGCAAAGTGCAGCTGCAGATCGCTGTTAATGAGAACTTTGTCGAGCCGACGATCAACGCGGTCCTGAAAGGAGCGCGCACGGGCGACAAGGGTGAAATCGGCGACGGCAAGATCTTTGTCCTCCCCCTGGACGACTGCATCCGCATTCGGACCGGTGAACGGGGCTCGGAAGCCATTTGATTTGCGGCAAACGCGGCCAAGAAATGACACCGCCCGCGGAGACCGCGGGCGGTAGTCGGCAGCGACGGCAGGGCGCCGTTAGAACAGCAGAATTGCGTCCACGGCCGCAATGAACTGGCTGTCCTTGGTGAAGTCATCGTAGGGGGCCGCGGCGGTGCCTTCCGACCAGTCCCACCGCAATTCGGGTCGCACGATCAGGTTTGCGTGTGGCGTCCAGTTCGCGCCCAGAGCTACCTCGTAGTAGTTGCCGGCGAAGCTTCCAGGTGCTGCCGCACCGAACAGGGCCGCGGCATTCGCGGCACCGCCCAGCCGGACCGGAGCGCCAGCCAGACGGACACCGTCGTCGTCGCGGAACCATTCTGCTCGGGCACCCAGCTTCCAGCATTCGTTCACAGTGTAGAACAGGTAGTTGTTCACACCGTACCATTCGGCATCCGCGCCGGCCGGGCCGCCGTTATTCTGGTACCCATTGTCGTGCTGCAGCACGTATTGCCAGTTGTCGGAAATGTTGTAGGTGAAGACGAGGCTGTACAGTGCCCGTGTGCCTTGCGTCGGTACCGCGATTCCGTCTTCCTCGCCGACGATGCCCGTCAGGAAGATCGTGTACGCTCCGTGGTCCGGTGCATATAGGACACCACCCATGGTGCCGAGGACGTCCGATTCCGCGTCGAACTTATCCCAGCCATTGACCACGGCACCGTACAGCGTCACTTCGTCGCTGTACTTCCAGGTCGCCAACGCTCCCGTGTGAGTGAACGGCTCACCGTATTGGAACGTGTAAGGCTGTGTGATGAAGAAGTTTCCGTTCGCGGGAACAACCTGATAGCCGATGATCGTGTAAAAATGGCCGACCTTGACCGACAGGTCCCCGTAGGCCGCTTCGGCGTACGCCTGCGGCAAGGCCAGTCCGTACTGGCGGAAGGGTCCGATGTTCGAGGGACCATTCCAGTGGGGTGCCCCGTTGTCGTGCAGCTCCAAGCCGGCCGCCTGGGTGAAGACGTAGTCGGTGCCGTACATCAAATCGACTCGACCACCCCAGTCGAGGCAGCAGTTGCTGCCGTCGGCGACTTTTTCTGCGATCAGGTAGGCCTGGTTCAGCCGCACTTCTTCCTTGTCCAGGAAGGTCACCGGCCCGTTGTAGTGCGATCGCGGCGAGTCGGCATTCGCCGTGGCCGAGCCGTTCAGGAACCCATACACCTGCCATCCGCAGACCTCCGGGAACAAGCGCCATGGATCGCAGGATGCTTCCTCGGCCTCTTCTTCGGCCTGGCACGCACAGCTCGACTGGCACTGGCAACTTCCGCCGCCGCCGCCCCCACCGCTGGAGGACGACGTGTAATAGTAGTACTGCTGACCGTAACTGACACCGGGCAGGCCCAGCGCCGCTGCTAACAGAGTGGCGAACGCCAGCTTTAGATTGACTCTCATCCGTGATCTCCTGGATTGGAATCCGATTGGCTCAGTATCTGTTCGACGCAGTGCGTCCTGAGCGACCGAACCCGCCCGGGGCGGCCGAGGAGCGTGTCGGCGCGATTTTCTCGGCCGTTCACGAGCTTCGGTGGTACCCTTAGTTAGCCGCTGCCATCCTGCGCCCTCTTATGGGTGAACGAACCGACGCCGAAGCAGGGCTCCGCGGCCCGCCGTGATCCGTGCTCGGAGCGGTAACGCGCCGCACAGGGCCCAGCCTGCTGCGACACGCGCGCCGCGTCGAGCCTCTCGTGCGGGCGACTCGCGCCGTTCGTCTTTCATCTGCTACTTCGTATCTGTGCACATTGAAAATTCACTGTTCCAGCCATACGACGTAAGGTCGCCTCCAGCAGTTAGACTGCCACTAGTCCGAACAATTTCGCCAGCGAGACGACTCGGCGGCCAGCTTGCGTGCTGCGAGGACGGTTGCGGTCCGGTAATCTGTAACGAACCGGACTCTCGTAACGGTTGCGAAACCCCTCATGAGGAAGTGGCTGAGTCTATGCCCGATTTTGGAACTCGACTGTCTGCTGCCGTCGCACGCTGCCGCAATCCGGTATTGGTGGGACTGGATCCACGTTGGGAGAGCCTGCCCTCTTCGCTGACCGTGGGGCGCCAGGCCGGCCGGTTGGAGGATCACGCCCAGGCGTATGAGGAGTTCTGCCGCGGGATCATCGATGTGGTGCGTGGGCTGGTTCCGGCCATCAAACCGCAGGCTGCATTCTTCGAGGAACTCGGACCGCCGGGCATGATTGCGCTCGCCGAGACCATTCGCTACGCCCGCGCAGCCGGATTGCTGGTTATCCTGGATGGCAAACGGAACGACATCGGGTCCACCGCGGCGGCCTATGCCCGGGCTTACCTGGGGAGCCCGCCCCGCAGTGCCTGGGGCGCCGATGCCTTGACCGTCAGCCCCTACCTGGGAGGCGACAGCCTCGAACCTTTCGTAGCGCGCTGCCGCGACGAGGACAGCGGTATTTTCATTCTGGTCAAGACCTCCAATCCGGGCGGAGGGTTGTTCCAGGACCTGGTGGCCGACGGGCGGCACCTGTACGAACACGTGGCGGATTATGTTGCGGGACTGGCGGCGGCGACAGTTACGAGGCCGGGCGACCTGAGTTGTGTCGGAGCGGTGGTGGGCGCGACGTACCCGGCGCAACTGGCGGCCCTGCGACAACGGATGCCGCATTGCTGGTTACTGGTGCCCGGTTATGGAGCGCAAGGCGGTGCCGCGGCCGACGTGGCGGGGGCCTTTCACTCCCATGGACTCGGCGCGCTGATCAATAACTCGCGCGGGATCATCTTTGCCTACGAGAAAGGCATCTGGCGCGAGCGGTATGGCGCCGCCCGCTGGCAGGATGCTGTGGAAGCGGCTACCCGCGACATGATCGACCAGCTGCGCGCTCAGACACCGGCCGGGCAGCTGGCGTAGGATGGCTGCGGAAAGATCCCAGTGAGCACGCGACGCAACAACGCCTTACAGCGCACGCCAACGCTGGTAGTCCTCGGGTGTGTCGAGATCCGCCAGTACGCCCATCTCGGCAGTCTCGATGCACTCGACCGGCACTTCGCGGAGCAGCGCGTTGATACCGACGTCCGGGGGCAACAGGGCCACGCGCTCGGCTAGCGGCCACGGGGCAAGCAAGGGGTGTCCCCGTCTTCCGGCATGTCGAGGCACCAGCACGTGGCTACTCTTCTGCTCCGCGTGCCGCCGGATCAGCTGGTTAATGACCTGGGGCGACAGGAGCGGTGCATCCGCGGGCGCCATCAGCCAGGCATCGTGTGGCGCCGGTCGATACACGTCCCGGACGAATGCGAGTCCCAGTTCGACGCTGACCCGCATTTCGGCTGGAGGTACGGTCGGCAACACAAGGTCGACCCCGCTACGGCGGATACATTCGATCAGACGCCCCTGGTCAGCGGCCGCGACGACGACGATGTGATCGACCTCGCTGTTCTGCCAGGCCGAGAGAGTCTGGTCGACGACCGTCGTCGTTCCCCACGGCAGGAGCAGCTTGGGTTGCCCCATCCGGACGCTCCGTCCCGCCGCGGGTACGATGCCAAAAGTGCGACAAGGCCGCGGACTCATGGCAACGAACCATCCGCTACCAGCACCGGCGCGGGGCGCCCGGGCACCTGTCCATTGCGATTCCGGTGCGCCACGAGTTCGGCGCAGATGCTCACCGCAATTTCCGGCACCGTCTGCGATCCAATATCGATTCCCAGCGGCGCATAGACTTGCGCCAGCGCGGCGGGCGAAATACCCTCGGCCAGCAGGTCGTCGAAGATCATCTTGATTTTGCGGCGGCTGCCAATCATGCCAACGTAACGTGCCCCTCGTTCGGCGAGATGAAACAAGGCCTGTTCATCGTGGCTGTGGCCGCGAGTCACGATCAGGCAGTACGAATGCGGTGTGATGTCCAGTTGCGGAAGGACCTGTTCGATGTCCCCGGCGATGCGCTGACTTGCCTTGGGAAATCGCTCGGCGGTGACATACTCACCGCGATCATCGACCACGGTAACGTCGAACTCGAGGTCGCCTGCCAGGTTGGCGACCGCTTGTCCGACATGCCCGCCTCCGATGATGAACAGCGAGCAACGCGTCTGTGATGGCAAGTACCCGATTCCCTGTGCCGCGTAGGGCCGAGGTCGGGACTGCAGCGGACGCAAATGCGAGCGGACCGGTTCGGGGCAGTCAGCCATCATCTGGGATGCCCCGGCGGTACCAAATTGCATGCCCGCGATGTACTCGTCGTGCTGATCGAACAGGAAGCTGGCCGGGGACGGGCACGCGTCGGTGTGCGGATCAAAGGCGACGGCCTCCGTATATCCCTCCCCTCGGTCGTTCAGCTCGATGATTTGCCGGAAATAGGGTTCCGTGTGGCGATCGAGCGGCGCGATCAAGACTTCCATGCGCCCGCCGCAGATCAAGCCATCATCCCACCCGTAATCGCTGTCCAACTGGAATCGGGCAATTTCGGCGCGTTGTTCGGCCAGCACCGCCAGCGCGCGTCGTTTGACCTCGGCTTCCACGCAGCCGCCTCCCAAGGTTCCGCGTTGCGAGCCATCGGCAAAGACCAGCATGAGCGCTCCCGCTTTTTGAGGTGTCGAGCCGCGCGTTTCGACCAGCCGGCAGTAGGCGGCCGGGATGCGGGATGTCAGAGCAACTTGAATGTGTTCCACAATTTCGCGCATGGCATCAGTTCTCGATTACGATTCGGATTGACATCTCGCTGGATCCAGCACCGCCGGAAACAGTTGCGATGGCCGGCACGCGGCGTCGCGACAGCCCTCGGCCATTCCCTGCCACTCTGGTCCCTGTCATACCGGCTCCAACACCTGGAGGGTCACTTTGGCGACCAGGTCCTTCACGCGTTCTCGGTAGGACACCATGTGCGGTGCGGCGAGGTGGGCCCGCAGGGCGGCCAGATCGCGCCATCGTTCGACGATCGTCACCACGTTGTCGCGCACCGGCAGCTGAGCTCCGATGCCGGTGACGACATCCACCGTGGGACCATACTCCAGGCAGCCGTCCTCGGCTCGCACGGGGCCCAGATTCGACCGCAGCGCCTCCAGGAAGGGCTCTTTCTTCCCGGCGTGCAACTCGACCGTGGCGATGACATGAATCATAGCAGTCCTTCCTTTTGCGGGAGCAAACTTCGATCCGGAGGATGGCGGGCGGCCGTTCACTCTGTCCTTCGAGGCCGCCTGAAGGCATCGTCTCGTTTCCTTTCGCGGTACCACTCGACATAATACCCAACCGTAGTCGACTCGGGAGGGGCGATCCGTCAAGACTTGCGCGTGGTACAAGGAGTTTGCTCATGGCGTTGCGAAGGTGGCTGAACGTATTGTTCGGAGTGGGGATGATGGGCTGGCTTGCCGCCGAGGGTGTCGGCGCCGACTGGCCCCAGTGGCGCGGGCCGCAGCGAAACGGCGTATCGCAGGAGACCGGCCTGCTCGCCGCCTGGCCCCAGGAGGGTCCCAAACTGCTGTGGCAGATCAAGGGCGCCGGAGCCGGTTATTCGACTCCCGCCGTCGTCGGTGATCAGCTGTATCTGATCAACAATCGCGGGGTGGACGACGAATTTGTCCAGGCACGCAGCACCCGCGACGGGTCGCTCGTCTGGGAACGACGGATCGGAAAAGTTGGTAAACCGGATCAACGCCCCGCCTACCCGGGCGCTCGGTCGACGCCAACCGTCGCAGGCGACCTGGTGCTGGCCCTGGGTTCCGATGGCGACCTGGTATGCCTCGACCGGGCCACCGGGCAAACGAATTGGCACAAGAATCTGCACTCGGAATACGGCGGTGTCGCCGGACAGTGGGCTTATTCCGAATCGCCCCTTGTTGACGGTTCCGTGGTCGTCTGTACGCCCGGTGGCGAGCAGGCAACACTTCTGGCCGTCGACAAAGAGACCGGCAGTGTGGTCTGGAAGTCGGCCGTCCCGGGCGGGGACGCCGCGGGATACGCATCTGTGATCGTCGTGAATACGGACGGCGTGAAGCAATACGTCCAGTTCCTCGGCAAGGGAATCGTGGGAGTCGACGCCAAGACGGGTAAATTCCTGTGGCGCTACGACCGCACGGGGTCGGGGCCGGCGAACATGCCCACACCGGTAGCCTCCGACTCGTTTGTGTACTCCGCCGGCGGCCGAACCGGAGCGGCCCTTCTGGAACTCGCCGCGAAGGGAAACAGCGTCGAAGCCGTCGAGAAGTACTACTCGAACAAGTTGCCGACGGCGATCGGAGGTTCCGTGATCGTTAACGGATACTTGTATGGCACGAATTCGGGTGGTTTGATGTGCGTCGAACTCGTCTCGGGTGACGTCAAATGGCAGGAGCGTTGTGTCGGGCAGGGGTCCGTCTGCTATGCGGACGGCCGCCTGTACGTCCACGGGGAGAACGGTGATGTGGCGCTAGTCGACGCGAATCCGGCAGCCTACCAGGAGAAAGGCCGGTTCACGCCGCCTCAGCAACCAGAACGCAAGGGGCAGGCGTGGACATATCCTGTCGTCGCCAATGGACGGTTCTACCTGCACGACACGGGCACGATCTGGTGCTACGACGTCAAGGCTTCGCCGTGAGGCGGCATTTGTCTTCCGTGGCGGAAGTCGCAAGACTTCCGACCTAGCGGGCGCGGGTCGATACTACGGAAGTCTTGCGACGCCGCTGACGTATCGTCTGGCGACTTCCGCTACGGGTCATCGGACCTGCTCGTAGCGGAAGTCGCAGGCTTCCGACTCGGGGGGATGCGGGTCGATGCCACGGAAGTCATGCGACGCCGCTGACGCGGCGCCTGGTGACTTCCGCTACGGACTGGCGATTTCCGCGACAACGACGTCAGATCGGGACGCCGTTCCAGCGGACGAAAGCCTCGAGAGCAAAGTACTCTGGCAACCCGATCCGGTTGTACTTGTCCGCCGTACCCTTGTTTCGATCTTCCGCCCGCTGCCAGAACTCGCGCGGGTCGGACCCCGGAAACAGCGCTTCGTCCTTCTGGCTTTCATGCATGAAAATGGCCATCCGCTTCCGTTGCAGCTCGAGCGGGCTGAGCGGTACGGCCAGTTCGATCTCGCCCAATTCATACTCCTGCCAGGCCCCGCGATACAGCAGCACTTCGGGGCGCGGCTTGCCGGCGGCCGTCAGCTCCGCCAGAGCCATAAAGATCGCTTCGGCGCACATTCGATGCGTGCCGTGCGGGTCCGACAGGTCGCCGGCCACGTAGATCTGCTGGGGTTGCACGCGTTCGATCAACTCGAGGATGATCGTTACGTCTTCAGGGGAAATCGGACGTTTCTCGATATGCCCCGTCCGGTAGAAGGGCAGATCGAGGAAATGCAGGTCTTCTTCGCGGCACCCCACGGCCAGGGCCCCTGCCTTTGCCTCGCTCCAGCGGATCAGCGACTTGATCTTCATCACGTGTTCATGGTCGATCTGTCCGGCATGTTTGGTGCGCAGGGAGTCGTTGACGATGCCTTCGACCTGGCGCGACCGTTCTTCGTCGATGCCGAACAGTCGATTGTATTCGGTGACGAAATCGGCCACGCGTCGGGCGTCGTGGTCGAACACGGCGATGTTGCCGCTCGTCATGTAGGCGATATGGACTTCGTGGCCGTCCTCGTTCAACCGGATCAGCGTGCCCCCCATGCTGATGACGTCGTCGTCCGGGTGTGGGCTGAAGCAGATGATCCGCTGCCGCTCCTTGCCGGCCGGATGGTAAACAATGGTGTCCATCATCCAACGGAAGACACGGTCGGCAAGCCGCTGGGCCGGTCCATGGTAGCGGAGCAAGTGATGCAGGTTGTGATTGCGAAAGTCATCGCTGTCTAATTTCAACAGCGCCTTGCCGGTCTTTTCACAGAGCCACAGCATCGCCCGCTTGATAACCCGGTCCGTCCATTCGACACGGCCGAGCTGCCAGGGCGTATAGACATCGGTCAAGTCCCGGCCCGCTGCCGAGTCGACCAGCACGCAGGCGTCGTCGTGTTCCTGCAACAGGCTGGCTGGGACTCGCTCGGTAACCGGTCCCTCGCAGGTCTCCCGGATGATCTTGGCCTTGTGCTCGCCGAGTGCCAGGAGCAGGACCTTGCGCGACTCGAGAATCGTACCCAGCCCCATGGTAATCGCATGGGTGGGAACATTTTCTTCGCCGTAGAAGTCCGATGCGGTGTCGATGCGGGTTACCGGATCGAGCAGGCACAACCGGGTGCGGCTGTTGCGCGAGCTGAACGGCTCATTCACGCCGATATGCCCGTTTCGCCCGATTCCCAGAATCATCACATCAATGCCGCCGGCCGCTTCGATATCGGCCTCATACTGGCGGCAGTACGCTTCCATCTGTTCCATCGGGATCGTGCCATCCGGGATGTGGACGTTTTCGCGCCGGATGTTGATGTGTCGGAACAGATGCTGATGCATCCATAGGTGATAGCTTTGCGGCTGGTCCGGCTGCAGCCCGAAGTACTCGTCGATGTTGAATGTCACCACGTGGGTGAAATCGAGTCCTTCATCGCGGTGCATTCGAATCAGCTCGCGATAGACACCAACGGGCGTCGAACCGGTGGGCAGGCCGAGAACGGCGTCCTGCCCCAGCGCGTTCCGCTCGCGAATCACACTCGCAATGATCTGCGCGACGCGGCGCGCCAGGTTCTTACCCGTATCAAACACATAACATGGCAGGCGGGTGCCGCGCACGCATCGCGAACTGGCCTGACCGAAAGGAGCACTGCTCGTGGAATTCTCGACAATCACAGCCGCACCGGTGGATTTGGTCGTGCGTAACGACGCACCATGCGCCGCGTGACACACGCTTTGTCAGAATATCCGCTTCCGTGCGAGGACGCAAACCGTCCGCAAGGTGGGCCGTCGCGACGCGATGAGCCGGTAGGAAGTCAGGGTCTCAGCGGTTTGTATTCGCCGCTGAACCAGCGGCCGATGTCATTCTTGTACCACTTCGAGAACAGACTCTCGCTTGGGCCTCCCGGCAGGTTCGTGGCCGCCTCATCCGTCCCCAGGTCGGTAACGAAGTGGTAGGACGGCGCAAACGTCTGCTCGCGTGTCGCCGTCTGCAGGACATGCCCCTGAAAGGGAGTCGCGTGATTGCCCGGCATGGGATAGCGGCGCGAGTCGGACCCGAACAGCCGGCCGACGTGCTGGCCGCCGAAGAACCGGTCGGCAAAATGAAAGCCGTTTACCGCGGACCAAGGTACATCCCCTTGCTGTTGCTGCTGCACTTTTTCCGCCGCACGCCGGATCGCTTCGGCCAGATCCTCCCGTTTCCAAAGCGATTGTCCGCGGTCGAGCAGCATCCGATCCGCCGTATGGACGATCATCATCGAGTAGCCAACGCGGGTACACAGGTACAGCATCCGGCGCCACCCGATCCCCGTCTCGGTACCCAGCCATTCCACCATGACCTGGATGTAAAGCCGGTGGAACAGCGTCGCCTCGCGCGAGTCGGGATCATAACGGCAGTCCCAGCGGCTGAGTCGTTCACG
>JBFWYF010000159.1:0-10763 GCA_050186685.1 Pirellulaceae bacterium | reverse complement strand
CTACGTCCGGGTAGTACAATTCCTTGTCCGAAGTGACCTCCTGGCCGTTTTTCGTATAGCTTTTTTTCCAAAACCAGCCGCTGGCGGTGGGAACGGTAACAAACTCGTCGAACCCCCAGTCGCCCGGCGAGTCCGACATCTGCCGCCATTTGCCGGCCATGCCGGTCGCATAGCCCGCCTGCTTCAGGACACGTGCCATCGACGGTTCGGTGCGAAACGAGGCATTGCCCGCTGTCTGGTTCGTCAAGCCACCGGTCCGAAAACCATAACGTCCGGTCATAAGCACGCATCGCGAGGGTCCGCACAGCGGAGTAGAATAGCACCGCTCAAAGCGAACTCCCGACGCGGCGAGGGCATCGATGTGCGGTGTCAGCGATTTCGCCCGATCCGAGCCGTAGCATCCGAACGCGTCGATGCCGCAGTCATCCGCAAAGATCAACAGGATGTTGGGGCGGTCGGCCGCTTGAGCTTCTGCGACCAGGCCTCCCACCAGCAGGGCACAGCACAACCGGACTGCTCTCGAAGCAAAACACATAAGCCACTCTCCTGGACGCAACTGGGGAACGCTTTGTTGGCGACAAGCGATGCGCTGAGCGGAACGGATTATAGCGAGCCGAAAAGGAAGGTTCAGCCATGAAAGTCCTCGTCTGGGCGCTGTTGGCTCTGGGGGCGCAGGAAGGCCCCACGGTTCCGCAAAAAGTGGTTGCACCGCACCTGCCTAACGCCTACCGGCTGCACGAGCGAGTCATTTCGGGCGGTCTGCCGGAGGGAGAGGCCGCCTTTCGCGAGCTCCAGCAACTCGGAGTCCGCACGATCATCAGCGTCGATGGTGCTCAGCCCGACGTCGACCTCGCCCGAAAGTTTGGCCTGCGCTATGTGCATTTGCCCCATGGCTACGATGGTATCCCCGAGTCCCGGAGTCGGGAGTTGGCCAAGGCGGTGCGCGACTTGCCCGGCCCCGTGTATGTCCATTGTCATCACGGTAAGCACCGGAGCCCCGCAGCTGCCACCGTGGCCTGTGTCGCCGTAGGTTTTCTGGACCCGTCCCAGGCGGTAAGCGTGCTCAAAACGGCCGGGACCAGCGAATCGTACCGTGGCCTTTACCAGTCGGCCGCCGCCGCGCGACGGCTGGACCCCCGCGAGCTGAATGAACTAGCGATCGAGTTTCGCGAGTCGGTCGAGTTGCCGCCCTTGGCAGAAGCCATGGTGGCCATCGAAAACGTGCACGATCACCTCAAAGAAATGGCTGACAATGCGTGGGGAGCTGTTCCCCGCCATCCGGACCTGACAGCCGCTCACGAGGCTCTCTTGCTGCGAGAGCACTTCACAGAACTGCTACGGACGGAGGCGACCCGTCGCCAGCCCGAAGCATTCCAGCAGATGGTCCGCGAGAGTGAACTGGCCGCCCGGACCCTCGAACAGGTATTGGAGGACGCGTCGTTAGACGAGGCGATGCGGGCCGCACGAGCGCGGGCCGCGTTCGACGACGTCTCGCGTAACTGTCTGGCCTGCCACCGGCAGTTCCGGGACACACCGCTCGGGGAAAAGCCCGCGCGGCCTTAGCCTCTGCGACCTCTGTGGCCTCTACCGGGATGCCTGTCCCCCGCGTTCACCAATCGCTTCGAGGAGATTTCCCGCAGAGCCCGTTGAGAACGCGGAGGAATTTCCCCGCTGCCAGCTACGTTGTCCGCCGAGGCGAGTTGACGTAGACTGCGACTCGCGTACGTTGCTCGACTTTCCCGCCGAAGGATGTGCCACTTTGCCATCCGTTGCTGCCATCTGCTGATCGACTGCCCGTGCCACACGTCGGACTTTTCATTCCCTGTTACATCGACCAGTTCTTCCCGCAAGTTGGCCTGGCCACGGTCGAGTTGCTCGAACAACTGGGGGTCGATGTCGACTACCCGCTCGACCAGACTTGTTGTGGCCAGCCGATGGCCAACACGGGCTGCACGGGTGATACCTTGCCCCTGGCAAGGCGGTTCGTCGATATTTTCCACGCCTACGAGGCGGTCGTCTGCCCGTCGGGCAGCTGTGTTGCGATGGTACGTCAGCACTACCACGATTTCTTTCCGCACGACGAGCGCTACGAACGCGTGCGGGCGCGGACGTATGAGCTGTGCGAGTACCTGGTCGACGTCCTGCAGGTCGTGCCGCCGCCGATCCGATTCCCGTATCGGGTAGGGGTGCACCAGAGTTGCCATGGGCTGCGCGAATTGCGTTTGGGTGCCAGCAGTGAACTGGTGGGTCCGCACTTCAACAAAGTGCGGCAGCTGCTCGCACCGTTGGATGGTATTACCCTGGTCGACTTGACTCGCCCGGACGAATGCTGCGGTTTCGGCGGAACGTTTGCAGTAAGCGAAGAGGCGGTTTCGTGCATGATGGGGCGAGATCGTGTCGCCGATCATGTGCGAGCGGGGGCCGAGATTCTGACCGCGGCCGACATGTCCTGTCTCATGCATCTGGACGGCTTGATCCGGCGCGACGGCACGCCGCTGCGGGTGATGCACGTCGCGGAGATCCTGGCGGGGCACCCGGTGCCGGCTCGCGGCGAGCGTGCCGGAGGGCAAAGGTTGAGGCCATGACGACGACCCATGCGGATCGAGCTGCCGATTTTATCGGGGTGAAAGGCCGGGCTCACTGGCACGACCAGGCACTGTGGTTCGTACGGGCTCGGCGGGACAAGGCCGCCCAGAGCCTGCCGGAATGGGAACAGCTCCGCGAAACCGCCGCGGCGATCAAGGCGCATACGGTCGCGCGGCTGGCCGACTACCTGGAGCAGTTCGAGCGCCAAGCGATTCGGTTGGGGGCCCACGTCCACTGGGCTCGTGATGCTACGGAACACAATGCGATCGTACATGGGATTCTCACGGCGCACGGTGTGAAGCGGGTCGTGAAGAGCAAGTCGATGCTTACGGAAGAGTGTCACCTCAATCCGTTTCTCGAGCAGCACGGGATCGAGGTCACCGATACGGACCTGGGCGAACGAATCGTGCAGCTCGCCCAGGAGCCTCCGAGCCATATCGTGCTCCCCTGCATTCACAAGAAGAAGGAGGAGATTGGCGAGTTGTTTCACCGGCACCTGGGGACTCGCGAAGGAGCTGCGGACCCGCAGTATCTGACAGAAGCGGCCCGCGGTCATTTGCGCGCCAAGTTCCTGGCCGCGGACGCGGGGATTACCGGGGTGAATTTCGCCATCGCCGAAACAGGCGGGCTGGTCGTCTGCACGAACGAGGGCAATGCGGACCTGGGCGTGTCCCTTCCGCCGCTCCACATCGCTTGCCTCGGCATCGAGAAGCTCATTCCACGAGCCCGGGACCTCGGAGTATTTCTGCGGTTGCTCGCACGGTCGGCGACCGGGCAGGCGATCACCACCTACAGTTCCCATTTCCATGGTCCTCGGCAGGACGGCGAGTTGCATATCGTCCTGGTCGATAACGGCCGGACCGAACTGCTCGGCAAGCCGGCCTTCCGCCGCTCGCTGAATTGCATCCGGTGCGGCGCCTGCATGAATACCTGTCCCGTGTACCGTCGCAGCGGTGGACACAGCTACGCCGCGACGATCCCGGGGCCGATCGGTTCGATCCTGAGCCCCGCTCGCGACGCCCGGACACACGCCAGTCTTCCGCATGCGTGCAGCTTGTGCGGCTCGTGCACGGACGTATGCCCCGTCAAGATCGACATCCACCAGCAATTGCTTACATGGCGCGGTGAACTGGTCCAGCTGAAACTGCTGCCGCGCTCGAAACGCTGGTCCATGTGGGTGGCCAGCCACGTGCTGCGCCGTCCGCGGCTGTATCGATTCGGTGGAGCAATCGCTCGGCGCATGCTTGCGCTGCTCCCCCGCTGGCTGGTCTATCACCGGCTGAACGACTGGGGAAAACAGCGCGAACTGCCGGTGCCTCCCAGCCAGAGCTTCTCGCAACTGTACCGGAAACGCCATGGCAAGCAGTCGTGACTCCATTCTCGCCGCCGTTCGGTCGCATCGGCTGTCACCGGCACCGCTGCCAGAAGAGTTTGACCGGGGCATTCGTTACGAGGATCCGTACCGGCAGTTCGAGACGGCTCTCGCCGCCGTCGGGGGACGGCTGATCGAAGCCGCGAGTCCGCAACAGGCTCACCAGAGTCTGCTCGAGCTTCCCCACGTCGCGGCAGCCCGTCACGTAACATCGCTGGTCCCGGGCATCGGCAAGACGACGGTGGACGAAGCGTCCGTGACCGATCCCCACCAACTCGAACATGTCGATCTCGCCGTTCTGCCCGGGGCCTTTGCGGTGGCGGAGAATGCGGCGGTGTGGTTCCCGGCCGAGGCCGTGCGACACCGCGTACTGCCGTTTATCGCCCAGCACCTGGTGTTGGTCGTGCCTGCGCACGAAATAGTTCATAACCTGCACGAGGCCTACGAGCGGCTGGATTTTCTCCTAAACCAGCCGGAGGCCGACGGTTCAACGCTCCACCTGATACCACGGCAGGGCTTCGGAGTATTTATCTCCGGGCCCTCGAAAACGGCCGACATCGAGCAGTCGCTGGTCATTGGTGCTCATGGCCCGCGTTCCTTGACCGTGGTGTTGCTGCGGGCCGAACCGCACCGAGCGAGGAAATTCCAAGATGAACACGATCCCGCTGGACCTGAGCAAGCTGAGGGTCTATCCGCTGGCCCAGAGACAACACCTGACGCGAGCGGACGAGATCCTGCTGGACCCTGATCAACCCGGGCGCTCCTGCTCACCGCCCAACCTGGCGCAGATCGAACTCTGCCGGGAGAAAATCCGCGCCGCGCGGGATGCCAACGCGGCCGTCATGCTCATCTATGGGGCGCACCTGCTGCGCAACGGTGCTGCCCGGATCCTGGATCGGATGATGGAGCGCGGCTGGATCACCCACCTGGCCACCAACGGGGCCGGCACCATTCACGACTGGGAGTACGCCTGGTTCGGTGCTTCGACGGAAAGCGTCGAAATGAATGTGGCCGCCGGGACATTCGGCACCTGGCACGAGACAGCCACCAACCTGCACCTGGCTATCCTGGCCGGTGCGCTGGACGGACTCGGGTACGGCGCGTCGCTGGGCCGGTTCATCCAGGAGGACGGAGTCACCTTGCCGACTAAGGCAGAACTGGCCTCCGCCATCGCTGCGCAACCCAACCATCCGCTGACCGCCGCCCGCGCTGAACTACTGCGAATCATGGACCTGCAGCACTGGCCGTCGGGGCGGATCGAAGTGCAACACGGCTGGAAACACGCATCGATAATCGGCAGCGCCTATCGGCATGGAGTGCCTGTGACCGTGCATCCCGGCATCGGCTACGACATTATTTCCAATCATCCGATCTTCTGTGGAGCGGCGATCGGGCGGGCCGCCGAATGGGATTTCAAGCTGTTCGGCGGTGCTGTGGAACAGCTGGACCGCGGTGTCGTCCTGTCCATTGGATCCGCCATCATGGGGCCCCAGGTTTTCGAGAAGAGCCTCAGCTGCGTCAACAACTTGCGACTGCAAGCCGGACGTCGACCGATAGCGGACCACCAGATCTTCGTCGTCGACCTCCAGGACGGCGGCGGTTGGGATTGGCGGCAGGGCGAACCTCCCAAGACCCATCCTGCGTATTACCTGCGTTTCTGTAAGAGTTACTCGCGGATGGGGGGCACCATGCACTATGTGCAATGCGATAACGCCACCTTCATCCATCACCTGTACCACGACCTGTCCCGCTGAGGATGGGTTCAGCCGACGGCCTGGCGATAGAACTGCTGGGCTACCAGTGCACGGAGCCGGCCTGGGCTCGCGGCACCAAACGCATGGGAGGGTAGCGGCCCCGCTGCCGCAACCTCCCGAGTCGGCACATCGACCGGCCGCACATCGACCGGCGGCAGGTGCGCCCACAGCAGGGCGTCATGCGTCGATGCTCGACTTGCCATCCGCTGAGCCAGCATGACGAGCATCAGTACGTCGGCGGCACAGTAACGCAGCAGCTGTTGCCGCGCGGTGGGATCCTGCCCGCTCACCCACTGTTCCCAGAGTTGGATGGCCCAGGCACCGTCGACCGACCTGAGGTCCTCGGGCCGGCGAATCCCCGCCCGCGCCGCGATATCCTTCAGGCTGCCACGACATCCTCGGTGGTAAAGCGACCACCGCAAGTCGAGATGCGGGCATGGCAGCTGTGGAATATGAAAGGCATCGAGAACGCGGGGCACGTCGAACGAGGCGCCATTGAACGATATCAAGAGCCGGACATCATCCAGCAGTTCCAGAAAGCCGTCCAGATTTTCGTGTTCCACAAACGCGTGCAGCCGCCCGCGATGCCAGCACATGATGACGGTGATCGGTGCGTCGATTTCCAGTCCCGTCGTCTCAATATCGAAAAACGTCGCTTCATCGATGAAGTGCGCCACAATGCGCCACGTGTCGGATCGGGCGAACGCATGGACGAAATAGTCGATGTTTCCTGCGGCCAGCGCGGCAAGGCACCGCTGGACTTCCTCCAGCACTCCCGCGCGCAGCCGCGCGGGTAATTGATCGGCCAAAGCCAGCACGTCGTGCCAGGTTTGCACGCCCTGTTGCCGAAGCCGCGATTCGCGGACCGGACCGATGCCGGGACAATGTCGTAGTGCTTCGGTGATCAATGTGTTCGCGCTCGCTTGTGCTGCAAGATCTGGCTGGCCTTGCCGAGCCGCAGGACGAGACGCTGGTACTCGTGATCCGGCTCCGGCGGCTGAATCGCAGGCGGACGCGCCAGCTCGTGATAGGTGATATCGGGTGACACGATCTCGCCCGTCAATAGCGCCCGCAGCAAACTGCGCGTACACGCCAGTGCGGCGTCGGATTCCACCAGCAGTTTCTCCAGCGGCTCATCCGCCACGCCGGGCGGCAAAGCGGTGACGCAGGACGGGCAGCCTGCCTGGCACGGACAATCGTCGATCACCGTCTGGCAAAGACGCAAAGCATCGGCGAATGCTTCAAAGATCTTCTCCGCGTAGCCCACCCCACCTTCGATCGTGTCGAACAGATACAAGGCGCTGTACCAGTAGCCGTCGGCTAGTTCCGTCAGCGACACATCGGTCTCGATGTTCTCGACGTCGCCCAGGCATAGACTCGGCGCAACGCGCTTCAGGATATAGCTCAGCCCGTAGAGTGCGGCCCCGACATGCCGCTTGTCGAGTTTTTCCAGACGTTCCCGCCAGGCGGCAGGCGGATGCAGACTAAAACCCGTCGTGTCGTAAATGAACGGATCCAGCGTGATGGGGCCGTAGCCGATGTTCTCCAGCGTGCGTTCGCGGATCTTCTTGTACAGCTTGGGCTGACGATTGACGTTCACGTAGCCGAACTCGAGCGCCGCGCCCTGCTGGTCCGCTCGCTCCAGCGACTGAGTCAGCGTCACACGGCTTTCCCACACAGCTTCCGTGTAATAGTCCACCTCGACGCGATCGACGCGGCACAGCTTCTTTTGCAGGTCGAGATCCAGAGACATGTATCTCGTCCCGAGATGCTGGTAGATAGCATCCTTGTAGAGTGTGCCGCGGGCCCCGATCGGATCCAGCTCGCCGATGACCTCGGTACCGTGGTAGATCTCGATGTTGTAGTCCGTCATGCCCCGCAGGTTCACTCCCTTAGCCGGGTAATCGCGGAGCGCGTACCGAAACTGGCCATGGTATTCGGCCAGACTGCCATCCTGACGCAGGATTTCCAGAGCCGCCGCGTAGGCCGGTTCGCCGAACGCGGGTTCGCTGGTCCGCAAGGGATGCTCGTGAGCAGCGCAGGGAAGATGCTGGAGCAGGATGTAGGGATTGTCCGCGTTCAGCCAGGCACGTTCGATCGGTGCGGCCGTCACGAAATCGGGATGATTGACGAAATACTGATCGATCGGCGTGTCGCGTGCGATGTAGACAATCACCGCACGCGATCCGCGCCGTCCCACGCGGCCGGCCTGCTGCCAGAAGCTGGCCATCGATCCGGGAAAGCCGCTCAGGATGCAGAGTTCCAGATCGCCGATGTCGATCCCCAGCTCGAGCGCATTCGTGCTGATGATGGTCGTGACGCGGCCCGCTGCCAGGTCGCGCTCCAGCTGCCGCCGCTCGTTGGGTAGCAGTCCGCCGCGATAAGGCTTCACCCGCTGCGCGAGATCGGCATGGCCATCGGTCACCGCACGTGCCAGCCGTTCGACTTGCTGCCGCGCGCGGCAAAAACAGATCGTGCGTATGCCCAGCCGGGTGGCTTCACGAATCAAGGGAATGCTGACCGAACCCGTTCCTTTGCGGTACAGCGCGTGGCCGTGACTCTGGACAATCGGCGGATTGACCAGATAGATATCCCGGCGCGGGCGCGGGGCCCCGTCGCGCGTAATGACTTCAAACGGCCGCTGGAACAAGGCTTCGACATGCTCGCGGGGATTGCCGATCGTCGCGGACGAACCCACGAACGTCGGGCGGCTCCCGTGCATCTCGCAAACACGCAGTAACCGCCGCATGACGTTGGCCACGTGCGAGCCGAAGGCTCCCCGATAAGAATGCACTTCGTCCACAACGATGTAACGCAGTCGCGACAAGAACGTTCGCCAGCGACGATGGTGATTCGGCAGAATGCCGGAATGCAGCATATCCGGATTCGTTACCAGGAAATCCGCCTGGGCCTGGATGCGCGAACGCTCTTCACGCGGCGTATCGCCATCGAAGGTGCCCAGTCGGACTTCGACACCACTGGCCTGCAGCAATCCGCCCAGCGTGCCTTCCTGGTCCCGGGATAAAGCCTTTGTCGGATACAGCAGCATCACGCCAAACGGACTGTCGGCGTGCAGGTATTCGTGCAGGATCGGCAAGAGAAAAGACAATGTCTTACCGCTGGCCGTACGCGATACCAGCACGGTATCCCGCCCGGCTCGAATCGCGTCGAAGGCCTCGCGCTGATGGGCGAATAACTGCTCCACACCCGCGTCCGCCAGGGCCCGCGCCAATCGCTCGTCCAATTCCGGTGGCACCGGAGCATACTCGCCAGCCGTCGCCGGCAACTCCGCACAAGCTGCGATCTGCCTCGCGAAACGCCGCTCCAGAAAATCGACAAACGGCTGCATGCCCATCGGATTCCCTCCCCGCCTCACGTTCCTGCCTCCTGTATCGCGGCCCACGACGTGGTCATGTGTCCAGTAACATATCAGCTGGACGCGGAACTTCAAACAGCGAAGCAACGCGCGGCACCAGCGCCCGTTGCCGCGGGGAAATCCGTATCTCTATCGAACAGGTGCCATGGCCCGCTTACACTGTCGCCAGTGGCCAACCTCAGCCGACCCTCTTTGGATGTCAGGACGCTCAGTATGGCGCCGCGGCGATCGTTCCCCGTCAGCTTCACTGCGGCCACGCACTGGACCGTGCTCGTCGGGATTCCGCTCTGCTATTTCCATCTGAATGACGACCGGTTCATGCTCTTCGAACACATCCGGGCGGGTGTGCTCTTCTTCGTTTCGCTGGCACTGATCTGGTGGCTCGGGGAAAAATACGAACAGCGCACGTTGGAGCGGGCCGCACGCGCAGATCGGACGGCGGGGCATACCCACCCGCTACCCGACCACCTGGTGGCCGACTTGATGCCGCCGCGCCCAAGCCCTTCGCCTGACAACGCGCCCCCTATCTCCGCCCGGGACGACTGAACTGCTGGCTCCCTTGTACCGAATGGCTAATTCTGCCGAAATTCTGGTATGTGCGAGAGCTTACTGCTTCATCAGCAGCTGCAGGGGCACGTAAAACTTCGCGTAATGCTTGCCATCGGAGTAGCGCGGGCCCTGGTGGTCCTCGACCAGAACCGTCGCCCGCCGGGTGATCCGGTTCAGCCGTCCTACATATTCGCGTCCGTCGCAACGAAAGCGCACCCGATCGCCTACCTTTAACCCAAGCTGGTTCCACGCGCGCTCGCGGGGAGTGATCAGCTGGTGCGTATGCTCGCGATGGCCGAAGAGCCGCCCGGCGATCGATTGAAACCTCCGTGCCGCGCAGTGGGAATCCGACCAGGCGATCATTTCGGCGAGATGCGTCAGTTCGTGTTCAAAAACGCGCTGCAGCGCCTGCAGCCGATCATGACACGGTACGCCCGAAACCGTGATGATCCGGTGGTCCTCGACAAACGTCTGGAACAACAGCGTGGTCGAGATCGAGATTTCGTATTCACACCGCGACTCCACGCCGCTTCGACGATGGACACGACGCGTCGTCTGGCCCGCGGCCGACGTCAGTCGGCGCGAAAGGCGAAAAGTCAGCGGCCGATCGCCGAGCGCCCGGGATAGACGGCATTCGAAGGTGATCTCGTCATACAACCGCCACAGACGCTCCAGATCGCGGGTCCCAATCGATTCGAAGTTGCCGCGACGCATGACCGCGGAGCCGGCCAGCACCCGGTCATAGATATCCTGGGCATGGGAGGTCCGCTGCGCCGGCGTCCAGTTCCCCTGCCGCAGCCAACTAGCAAGTTCCATCCAACTCCATTCCTTTGTCCACACCGCCGCCCATTTGCCCTCCTGGCCGGCGCGTAGCTGCTGCGCCCTTGCGCGAAGCCCTAGCTCGCAGCCACGATCGAGGTTGCCTCTTCTTCCTCACTGCAATCAGCGGAATCCAACGACCACCCCGGCCCCGAGCGCCCGTCACGACCACCAGACGACCGCCGCGAGCATCATCATCACGAAGAACGCGACCGCAGCGAGCCCCGTGGCGAAGGCGGGACGGCGTTTCGCCGGCGCAGGTCCCTGAAATGTACAGATCCGGAACAGCCGTTCCAAGGCGCGTTGA
>JBFWYF010000158.1:0-10793 GCA_050186685.1 Pirellulaceae bacterium | reverse complement strand
GTTTCACTTCTCGAGCTTCGTCGGATTCCTAGCGGTCATTCTCGCGACAGTCAACGTGGTCGGAGGTTTCGCCGTCACGCATCGCATGCTGGTGATGTTCAAACGCAAGTAATAAGCCGTAGCCGGCGCGGAGCCAGCAATTCGAGCCGCGGGGAACACTGAACATGGAACTTATCGTCAACCTGGCCAACTTCTGTTACCTGGTCGCCGCCACGCTGTTTATTGTCGGCTTGAAAAGGATGTCCAAGCCGTCCACGGCGGTCCTGGGGAATTTGCTTGGCGCCGGCGGCATGTTGCTGGCCATTCTCGCTACCCTGATCCAGGTCCCGTCCGTGCCCGAAGCCACGTTTGCGTGGAACGTGATCGGCATCACGATTGGAGCTGCCATAGGCGGCTGGCTGGCCACGGCCACCAAGATGACTGCCATGCCGCAGATGGTCGCGCTGTTGAACGGTTTTGGCGGCGCGGCTTCGGTTTTCGTGGCATGGGGGGATCTCCTGCAGCACGAAACGGCCGCGTTGGATGTGCTGGTCGCCACGGCCGCGTCGTGTGTCATCGGCGCTGTGACGTTCTGGGGCAGCCTGATTGCGTACGGCAAGTTAGAAGAGTTCGCTTTCATGCGTAAGTTGCCGGTCTTGCCACAGCAGCAGGTAATTAACGCTGGCCTGGCCGCAGCGGCCCTGGTGCTCTCCATCCTGCTCTGCACCGTGGATGACCCGTCGACGCGCTCGGCGCTCTACCTGGCCACCGCGATCGTGAGCTCGGTACTCGGCCTGTTGCTCGTGAACCCGATCGGTGGCGCGGACATGCCCGTGGTCATTGCGCTGCTGAACTCTTACTCGGGGCTGGCGGCGTGTGCGACCGGGTTTGTGATCAACAACAATGCGTTGATTGTCACCGGATCGCTCGTCGGCGCTTCGGGAGTCATTCTCACACAGATCATGTGCAAGGCGATGAACCGTTCGATGTTCAACGTCGTGTTCGGCGTCATGGAGGCGGGCATGGGCGGCCCCAAGGCCGACGACATCTACGCGACGGTGCGTAGCACTTCGGCGGACGATGTCGCCCTGATCCTGGAGAACGCGCAGCGTGTCGTGATTGTGCCCGGCTATGGCATGGCCGTCGCCCAGGCTCAGCATGCCGTACGGGACCTGGCCAAACTGCTGGAGGCACGCGGTTGCGCGGTCGAGTATGCGATTCACCCCGTGGCGGGGCGCATGCCAGGGCACATGAACGTGCTGCTCGCCGAAGCCGACATTTCGTACGAACTATTGCGGGAGATGGACGATATCAATCCGACGCTGCCCACGGCCGACGTCTGCCTGGTCATCGGCGCGAACGACACGGTGAATCCGCTCGCGCGTACCGACCCGAAGTGCCCCATCGCCGGGATGCCGATCATCGATGCCGATAAAGCGCGCACCGTCATCGTCATCAAACGCAGCCTGAGCCCTGGCTTCGCGGGCATTCCTAATCCGCTGTTCGCTGCACCCAACGCGCTGATGTACTACGGCGACGGCCAGAAGGCGATCCGGGATATCATCTCGGCTTTGAAGTCCGCGTGAACGCACTCGCCCGTTGTAGCCCCTTTCGCCAGAAAGGGGGCACGCCCGACCGTCGACTCGGGCCGGCGGCCTGACTCCACGCTCTGGCGAGCGTAGCTGCGCGAGATTGAGCCGCACGGGGGCGACGTTCATAATGGGCGACGGATTCGAGCAAACTGGGATTCACTAGCCGCAAGCGGGAGCGCCATCATGCGTCAGCGGATCACGTTGGTTGTCGTCTATCTGGGACTGGTCTCGGCCACTTGGATGCCCGCGGCCGACATCTTGACGGTCGCCGGCACGGGCTCGCCCGCCAGCAATGGGCAGACGGGCCAGGCTCTCCAGATGAACATCGGCCAGCCGTTCGGTGTCGAAGTCGGTCCGGGCAAATCGCTCTACATCACCGAGGTCCTGAATCACCGAGTCTGGCGGCTGGATGAGGCAACCGGCACGGTGACCGTCGTAGCCGGTTCAGGCCGTAAGGGCCACGCCGGCGACGGAGGACCGGCGACTCAAGCGGAGCTGAACGAGCCGTACGAGGTTCGCTTCGACGCGGAAGGGAACATGTACTTCGTGGAAATGCAGAACCACCTTGTCCGCCGGGTGGATGCCAAGACCGGCACGATCTCGACAGTTGCCGGCACGGGCGAGGCGGGATTTGGCGGGGACGGTGGACCCGCCACCCAAGCGATGTTCCGCCAGCCGCACAGCATCGCCCTGGACGGTCGCGGCGGGCTCTATATTGCGGACATCGGGAATCACCGGATTCGCCGCATCGATCTGGCCCAGGGAACGGTCGAAACGTGGGCGGGTAACGGAGAGAAGACGTTGCCCGTGGACGGGCAAAACATTCGCGGTACTCCCGTGCTCGGGCCACGTGCTCTGTTCATCGATGGCGGGACGATGTGGGTCGCATTGCGAGAAGGTCACAGTGTCTGGCGGATCGAGCTGGATGAAGGTAAGTGGCGCCACGTGGCGGGTACGGGCAAACGCGGGTTTGGCGGCGATGGAGGCCCGGCCAGAGAAGCGACGTTCGACGGCCCGAAGGGGATCGCCGTCGGTCCCGACAAGCATGTGTATGTGGCCGACACAGAAAATCAGGCGATCCGCAGGATCGATGTCCGCGCCGGCACGATCACGACCGTGGCTGGTGGGGCGACGAAAGCCAACGGATTTGGCGGCGACGGCGGACCTGCACCGCTGGCGAAAATGGCTCGTCCGCACGGCATCTGCGTCGGGCCGGACGGGAGCTTGTACATCGGCGACACGCTGAATCACCGCGTCCGCCGTGTCGGCCCGTAGGCTGGGGAGCCAAGCCGTGACACCTGGAATCCGTATTCTGCGGGCCCGCCAGATCGGGTTCGTCGCGCTCAGCATGCTGGGACTGCTGAGCTGCGCGGGGGTATCGGCGGACGACGACGCTTGGACTGCCGCGGCCACAGTTCTGGAGCGACGCTGTCTGAGATGCCACCAAGGGACGGAGTCGGGCGGGGGGCTGTCGCTGGCTTCGGCGGCGGAGCTGCGTGCGGGCGGCGACGGCGGAGCTGCCGTAGTGCCTGGCGACGCGGAACGTAGCCCGCTGATCGAACAAGTGGCGGGCGCCGAGCCGGAGATGCCGCGAGGCGGACCGCCGCTGGGCGAAACCGACATTGCGGCACTTCGCCGCTGGATCACTCAGGGAGCGTCCTGGCCGGATGGAGTGACGCTGCGCGACCGCAGCCTGCCCGATACGGATTGGTGGTCCTTAAAGCCGCTGGTCCGTCCAGCCCTGCCGGTTCTGGACGCGAGTCGAGATCAGGCTCGGACGGCGGTGGATTATTTCATCCTGGCTCGGCTTCAGCCCCAGGGTTTGCGACTTTCTCCCGAGGCGGACCGCCGCACCTTGATCCGGCGGCTGTACTTCGACTTGCTCGGCCTCCCACCGTCGTCTGCGGAAGTGGACGACTTTGTTCGCGATCAGTCCCCCTCGGCCTACGAACGGCTGGTCGACGAGTTGCTGGCATCACCGGCCTACGGCGAACGCTGGGCGCGTCACTGGCTGGATGTAGTTCACTACGGGGATACGCACGGATACGACAAGGACAAGTTGCGACCGAACGCCTGGCCCTACCGCGACTATGTCATTCGGGCATTCAATGACGACAAGCCGTATCACCGATTTGTCGAGGAACAAATCGCGGGGGACGTGTTGTGGCCGGAAACCGCCACCGGTGTGATGGCCACGGGTTTCCTGGCCGCGGGGCCTTGGGACTTTATCGGACATGCCGAGGTGCCGGAGTCCAAGATCGACGGACAGGTTGCCCGGCATCTGGATCGTGACGACATGGTCACGACGACGATGAATACCTTCCTGAGCCTGACGGTCCAGTGCGCTCAGTGCCACGATCACAAATTCGATCCGGTCCGTCAGGAGGACTATTACCGACTCCAGGCCGTCTTTGCCGCATTGGACCGCGCGGATCGCACCTTCGATGTCGACCCGGACGTGGGGCGAAAGCGGCGCATGTTGACGGCCACCCGGGCCGAACTGACGCAGCGTTGTGATCAGCTGAAATCCAGTCACACCGCTCCAGCGGACCTGCGTGAGCTGGACGAATTGGCAAACCGCCTGGCGGCTGTCTCGGACGAACTGGCCAGGTTGCCGGCACCGCAGCAGGTGTTTTGCGGATGTGTCCATACGGGCAAAGGGAATTTCCTGGGTACGGGCCATCTGGGTGGAAGGCCCCGTGAAATTCGCGTCCTGAGGCGAGGAAACGTCCAGCTGCCGGGGCCGGTCGTCGGGCCGGGTACGGTCGCCATCATCCCTGGCTGCGACCCCCGGTTCACCTTGCCGGACGAGCATCGCGAAGGAGACCGTCGTGCCGCATTGGCCCAATGGATCACTCGGCCGGATAATCCGCTGACGTGGCGTTCCTTGGTCAATCGGGTCTGGCAGTATCATTTCGGCCGAGGCCTGGTGGATTCGCCGAACGATTTCGGCCGGATGGGTCAGTTGCCGAGCCATCCGGAGCTATTGGATTGGCTGGCCGTCGAATTTGGCGAGAGGGGCCAGTCGATCAAGGCTTTGCATCGGTTGATTGTCTGCAGTGCCACCTACCGGCAGGTGTCGACACCGGGCGATTCCCTCGCTTCGGCTGCCATCGACGCCGAGAACCGCTTCTATTGGCGTATGAATCGAAGGAAACTCGACGCCGAGTCGATACGCGATGCGGTCTTGAGCGTGGCGGGACGCATGGATCGCCGCATGTATGGCCCAGCCTTTCAGGACTTCGTGATCGATCGGCCCGAGCATTCTCCTCATTACGAATACGGAAAGCACGACCCGGACGACCCCCGCACGCATCGCCGCTCCGTATATCGATTTCTGGTCCGTTCGCAACCGGAGCCTTTCATGAACGCGCTCGATTGCGCCGATCCGTCCCAACTCGTGGACAAACGCAACGAGACACTCACGGCGTTGCAGGCGCTGGCCATGCTGAACAATAAGTTCATGCTCCGTATGAGCCAGCACTTTGCAGATCGGGTGTCGGCGGAGAGCGATCGGATCGAGGACCAGATCATTCAGGCCTGCCGGCTGGCGCTGGGCAGGTCGCCACAGGCGGCGGAACGGGACTCGCTCGTTGAATTTGCGGAGCAATACGGACTGGCGAACACGTGCCGCGCCATCTTCAACCTGAATGAATTCGCTTTCGTGGACTGACAGTATGAGCGAGAAACGAACATCATCTGTCCGCGACGATGCCGAAGGGGCCAGGACGCGGCGTGACTGGCTATGGCAGTTGGGTGGCGGATTTGCCGGGCTGGTGGTGCAGAGCCTGCTCGCGCGCGACGGGCTGCTGGCCGCTGACGTGAGCCCCGATTTCACGCCGGGGCGCGACGCGGCAGTGCAGTCCTGGCATGTGGCACCCAAGGCACGGCGCGTCGTGCAGCTTTTCATGGCCGGTGCGGCCAGCCACATCGATCTGTTCGACTACAAGCCCGATTTGGAACGGTACCACGGGCGGCCTTCGGATTTCGGCGAGCACGTGGAGGCATTTCAGAACGGGCTTGGCCCTTGGATGAAATCACCGTTCCAGTTCCGCCAGCATGGCGCTTGCGGCAAGTATCTGAGCGAGCCGGTCGCTCCGCTGGGAGCCTGCGTCGACGACATGGCTTTTGTCCATAATCTGGTCGGCAAGACGGGGGTGCACAGCCAGGCAACCTACCTGCAGGCCACGGGTTTTCAGACGCCCGGTTTTCCAGGGATGGGCAGCTGGATCAGCTACGCGCTCGGATCCCTGAATGACAATCTCCCGACTTTCGTCGTGCTGCCCGACCATCGAGGGTACGCGTCGAACGGTCCCAAAAACTGGCATGCTGCCTTCCTGCCCAGCCAGCATCAAGGGACCATGATCCGGCCGGGAACGGCGAATCCCATTGAGGACCTGTTTCCTGCGGGTGCGGACTACGTGTCTTCCCGGAGCGAACGGGCGACGACCCGGTTGCTAACGCAGTTGAATCAGCTCCATGCGACGGCTCGCCCCGGCGACGCGCGGCTCGAGGCGCGGATCCACAGCTATGAGCTGGCTGCGATGATGCAGCGGAGCGCGCCGGCAGCGCTGGATACCAGCGACGAACCCGCCCATGTCCTGCGAATGTATGGACTCGATCGCATTCCCGACGCCTTTCCAGCGGAGATTAACGAGCAGGAAGAGACCATTCACTTTGCCCGTAAGTGCCTGGCCGCGCGGCGATTGCTCGAGCGAGGCGTGCGGTTCGTGCAGGTCTGGTCGGGGTGCGACAATGCGTTTCCCCGGCGAAACTGGGACAGCCACGAGGATATTGCGCGCGACCACGGTCCGCTGGCCGCCGGCATGGCGCGAGGTACCGCCGCCTTGATTCAGGACCTGAAGCAACGCGGCCTGCTCGACGACACGATTATTCTCTGGACGACGGAATTCGGCCGCATGCCTTCCACGCAGGGGTCGGTCGGGCGCGACCACAATCCGTACTGCTTCACGAACTGGCTATGCGGCGGCGGAATTCGCGGCGGCGTCACCTGTGGTCCCAGCGACCCGTGGGGCTACAAACCCCTGGATCGCGACCACGCGACGCAGGTCTACGATATTCATGCGACCATTCTGCACCTGCTGGGAATCGACCACGAACGGTTGACCTTCCGGCACAACGGTATCGATCGCCGGCTCACGGACGTGCACGGACACGTCATCGACGCGATTCTGGCCTGAAACGGAGCAGGGAGTGCCATGGACACGTCCAATCGTCGGCCTGCCAGCGCGTCGAGCGAGCCGGCCGACGTCGATGCATGGTGGGACATGCCTCCGACCCCCGCTCCGCCCAAACCGGACGGCCGGCTCGCGCTGGCGATCCGTTACGTGGAGCACCCCGCGGTCAGTTGGAGGGAATTGTCCGGTGTGCTCCTCCTGACGGCGCTCAGTGATGTCACGATCTATCGGGGACAAGGTTTTACCGGCTATGCGATGTTCTTTGCCGCCGCGCCGTTGATTTTCGAATTGTGCAAACCCCGAGCGGATCGCCGCGGCGTCTGGGCGGGCCTGCTGGGTGGCCTCCTGCTGTTACTCGCGGCGAAGCTGGTTTGGTCGGGTTCTATGGGGTTGGTCGCGATGGGCGCTTTCCTGGTGACGGCGTTTGCCATGTCGGCTGCCGGGATCACCCCCTACGTGCTGGAGGTATTCGTCTTTGCCTCGCAGTCGCTGCTGGCCGGCTATCAGGGCGTGGCGCGGCAGTTGCGATTTCTTCGAGGGATTTCTCCTCGGATGCGCTACGCGCAGGGCTTGAACTATGGGTTGCCAGCGGTGACGGTCATCGTGTTTGGCACGCTGTTCCTGTTAGCGAATCCGGATCTGCTGAAATCATTCAGTGACCACTTGTCACGGATGTTCACGTCGGCCCGGACGTGGCTCGTGCAATTCTCGCCCTCCCCCTGGGAATTCGGATTCTGGGGACTGGTGATGTGGATCGTGGCGGGCCTCATGCGGCCAGTGGTTGCGGAAGCCGCTCCGGTCACCCAGGGAAGTCGCGGCCCTCAAGTCGCTACGGAATCCCCGCTGTACGAACCGTTCCGGAACACGCTGCGTCTCGTCACGCTGCTTTTTGCCGCCTATCTGTTGTTTGAATTCAAAACCCTGTGGGGACGCGTCTTTCCGCCAGGGTTTTACTATTCGGGATACGCTCATGAAGGAGCGGCCTGGCTCACGGTTGCCCTGCTCCTGGCCACGCTGATCCTGTCGCTTGTATTTCGCGGCAGCATGCTCGATGATCCGCGCTTGCTGCGCATGAGGCGGCTGGCGGTGATCTGGTCGGTGGAGAACCTGCTGCTTGGGATTGCCGTTTACCACCGGTTGTGGATCTATGTGAATTACAACGGCATGACCCGGATGAGGATGGTGGGCTTCTTTGGGATCACACTGGTCCTGGTGGGTTTCGGACTGGTGCTGGGGAAGATCGCGTTTCGCCACGATTTCCTGTGGCTGGTGCGTCGGCAACTGTGGGCGCTGGTGGCGGCGGTTTACCTGTTTCTGCTGACGCCTGTCGATCAGCTGGTCGTCCGTTACAACGTGAATAGGATCCTGAAAGGCGAGTCGGCCTGTAGTGTGCAGATTGCGTTTCACTCGATGGAACCCGACGGACTGGCACTACTGACCCATTTGCTGGAATGCCCGGATGCCGTCATCCGCGAGGGGGCCAAAGCCCGGTTAGCTCGTGCCGACTCCGAGCGGGCGGAATTGGGCGACGAATCCTGGACCGCATACCAGGGAGCCGATCGCTGGTTGGGGCAGCGACTGGAGGCGACTCGGATTCAATGGGACGCATACCAAGATCCCGAACTCCGCCGGCAGGCGTGGCAGGCATTTCGCGAGTACGCGTACCGCTGGTACTAGGTTCTGCTTCTCAAGTCCCCTCTCCCGGTACTCCGGGAGAGGGTTAGGGTGAGGGCAATGATCCCCTCTCCCGGTACTCCGGGAGAGGGTCAGTTTTCGGACAGAGCCATACTTGTGGATCGCACGATCGGGGTGGCTGGTTTATGATATCGCCGGTGACAACTGCCGAAGCTGGCGGGATTCTTCAGGCACGCATGCCGGGGTACGAACGATGAAAGCTGCCTTTGTTGAGAAGGTCGGACCTCCCGAGGTCATTCAATATGGCGAGGTGCCGCAACCGGTGGCCGTGGGCTCTCAGGTGCTGGTCAAGGTGGCCGCGGCAGCGGTGAATCCCATCGATACGTACATTCGCAATGGCGCCAACTATTGGGAGCTGCCTAAACCGTTCATCATCGGATGTGACCTGGCCGGGACCGTCGTGGCGGCGGGGCCGGACGTACGGCGGCTGAAAGCCGGTGATCGTGTGTGGGGCAGCAATCAAGGCCTGATGGGCCGCCAAGGGACGTTCGCCGAGTTCTGCGCCGTCGACGAGTGCTGGTTGTATCCCACTCCGAGCGGTGTCAGCGACGAGTCGGTTGCCGCGTGTGCGCTGGTTGGCATTACCGCGCATCTGGGACTGTTCCAGAACGCCCGGTTGAGAGAGGGCGAGACGCTGTTCGTCAACGGTGGATCGGGGGGTGTCGGGGCGATGGTCGTCCAAATGGCCAAGGCCGCGGGTGCTCGCGTCATCGCAACCGCTGGCAGTGACGCCAAGATCGCGGAGTGCCGGGAGCTGGGGGCGGACGTGGTCGTGAACTACAAGTCGCAAGATATTGCCGCGGCGGTCAAAGAATTTGCTCCTCAGGGAGTGAATGTCTATTGGGAAACGACGCGCGAACCGGATTTCGACAAGATCGTGTCGTATCTCGGCGAGCGGGGGAGGATCATCCTGATGGCGGGGCGCGACGCCCGGCCGGCGTTTCCTGTAGGGCCCTTTTATGTCAAGGGATGCTCGCTGCATGGCTTTGTGATGTTCAAGGCCTCGTCCGACGACCAGCGGGTCTGTGCGACGGATATCAATCACTGGGTCTCGGAAGGAAAATTGAAAGCGAAGATCGGACGCGTGTTTCCCTTGTCCGAAGCGGCAGCGGCCCATCGGCTGCAGGAAGAAAACACGCTGCAGAAGGCGGGCACCTTGTCCGGAAAGATCGTCGTCAAGCCATAACGCCTTCCGGACGGCACGGGGCGGTCATCGCCGACCGGGTAACGGTGGATGACCCGCCGCCCCAGGCCCCTCCCACATTTCAGCGGCACCGCCGGTTGGAACGGTGCAAGGAGACTGGAGCGAGTGACCCACGCATCGCTGCAAGAGATTGTGTGCTGCATGGGGCAGCCCGTGGCGGGGAACCCGACGCAGTTCATGATGGAAAGGGCGTTCGCCGCCGCGGGGCTCGACTGGCGGTACCTCACGCTGGAGGTCCCCCCACACCACCTCGCCGCAGCCGTCCACGGCATGAAGGCCATGGGCTTTCGAGGCGGTAATTTCACGATTCCTCATAAAGTCGCCGTCATCCCGCACCTGGACGGGCTGAGCCCGGCGGCGGAACAGATCGGCGCGGTGAACTGTGTGCATCTCGAAGACGAGCGCCTGCTCGGAGAAAACACCGATGGCAAGGGGTTCGTCCAGTCGCTGCGTACGATCTGCGACCCGTCCCAGAAACACGTCGTGATCCTGGGAGCCGGGGGGGCGGCCCGCGCCATCGCTGTCGAACTGGCTCTGGCCGGCGCGGCTCATATCTCGATCGTCAATCGAGGCGCCGATCGTGGCCAGCAACTTGTCGATGTGTTGCGCGAACGCATCCAGGTGGCCGCCAAGTTTGTGCCCTGGGAAGGGGATTACTTCGTTGAAGAAGGCACCGATATTCTGATCCAGGCTACTTCCATCGGATTGGGCGACGAATATGCCCGGGTACCTGTGGACGCAGCGTCGTTGCAGCCCGCCATCGTCGTTGCCGATGTGGTCTTCAATCCGCCGCGGACTCAGTTCCTGCGCGAAGCCGTCAATCGTGGCTGCCCGACGCTGGATGGTCTGGGCATGCTGGTCAATCAGGGTGTCATCGGCTTCAAGATCTGGACCGGCATCGATCCCGATGCCGGCGTCATGCGGGAATCGCTCGAAGAATACCTCGAACTCTAAGATCGCCAGGGAACGGCGGCACTCTGTTCCCTGCGTTCTCGGCGGCCTCTGGTGCGCCAGTTAAGCCTGGCTGTTCTCGTTAGCTGAAAGGAACTAACCATGGTAAGTGTTCGTTCGCCATGTAGCCAACCAAGCAGTTTGCTGGAGCAATCTGCAAGCTGAAGCCTTGGA
>JBFWYF010000157.1:0-10827 GCA_050186685.1 Pirellulaceae bacterium | reverse complement strand
ATGAAGCAGTTGGCGCCAGAAATCACGGCGTTGATCTCCATCTTACGGTCGACGGGTCCGGTGATCTCGACTCGCCGATCCTGCAGGTCCGCAGGCAGCGGCGCCACACGCCATGTCCCCAAACGAACCGGTCCCGTGACCGCCAGGAAGTCCGGCAACTCGCCGGCGTCCAATCGCAGCTGACGCTGCTGCCGAGCCGCGAGCCGCTCCCGCCGCGCATCGCGGAACTCCCGCTCCAGCCCCGCGACGAATCGCAATGCCGCCGGCGTCAGGATCTCCTCGAACTCCTCTGCGAACGTTCCGCGTACCTCGATGCCGTCCGCCGCTAACCGATCGCCTAATCGCCCGACAGTCCGCGTTGCCATCGTCTCACCCTCCTCTGCGAGAGTCAGCGCGTCTCCTCTGCTCCGCCGATCCCCAGCGCGAGCCGTGCGCGCTCCGTGCATCTGTACGCCTGCCCAAAATCTAGCGGTCTTCACCCAATCGAACAGGCGACCGACGACAATAGAAGGCATTGCATCGGGTTATGAGGGTAGATGCCCAAGCACCTTACCGAGGGATCAAGGCGGCAACGTCATCGGACCATCGTCACCCTTTGCCGGGCTGCGGCAGACGATGCTGGCTTTCCGATACCCAGCGGCTCCAACGGCGAAGGCTGCTTGGTCCGAAGACGGGGCTCACACGAAGACGGGGCTCACACGAAGACGGGGCTCACACGAAGACGGGGCTCACACGAAGACGCAGTGCCGCAGTAAGCCATCTCGGCTATGATCGGCCTGATGCTATTTTGCATCCCAGCCACATCCGGAGGGCGTGCGCGGGCTTTGGCCAAGACGTCGGGAAGCGCCACCGGAGACACAACCACCCCTGCGTGCCTCCGCGCCTCCGCGCCAGAAAATCGGCTCCGGGGCTGGAAACGCTCCGGGACCTCGCGCGCAACGCAATTGCGCGGATCAATATCGGCTTGGAGAAGCACCAGACGCCCGCGGCAAGCCCCATCGCCCGGCCTGATCAGCCGACCGGTGCTTAACCGATAATCAGGACGCAGACGACTCGGCCGCCGGGCTGGCGGTTTCGCTGGCCGGGGGAGCGTCACCATCGAAAGAAGGTCGCTCGCTCTTCACGACGACTCGATCATGGACCCCCACGAATTCGAGAATGGCTCGCTGTCCCGCGTCGCCCAGTCGAGGCTTGGACAGCTTCAGGACTCGCGTGTAACCCCCCGCTCGATCGGCGAAGCGGGGAGCGATCTCGTCGAAGAGAATCCGCACGGCTTGCTTGTCGCCCAGCATCTGCAGGGCCCGCCGGCGCGCGTTGACGACAGGAGCCACGGCCTGCGTCCACTGCCGCCACTGATCGCTTTCGCGCCATCGCCGCCATTCCGCACTGCCACGCTCCGCCGAGGTCTCGAAGCTCGCCGCCCGCTCGCTGTGCACGAGGGACCGGCGGGCCAACGAAATGGACCGCTCGACGAGCCGCCGAACTTCCTTCGCCTTCTGCAACGTCGTGACGATCCGGCCTTTGACCTTTGGTGCGTTCGACTCGAACTCCGCGTCGCGCTCGGTCAAGAACAGGCTGCTGGCCAAGTTCTTCAACATCGCATGCCGATGGCTCGACGATCGCCCAAGTTTCCGACCTAATCTGCGGTGACGCATGGATCCAACCAACCCTTCAAAAATGAATCAAAACCGGAGGGCCGACGGAGACGACACCCGCATACCGAAGTGCAAACCCATTTCGCTGAGCTTGTCGCGCACTTCCTGGAGCGTCGTTTCGCCGAAATTGCGAACCTCCAGCAACTGGTCCTCCGTTTTCTGGACCAGATCCCGGACCGTGTTAATGTTCTCGGACTCGAGGCAATTCATGGCCCGCACCGACAACTTCAGTTCCGCCAAACTCATGCTCAACTTGGCTTCCATGGCCGGGTCGACGCCGCCCGAACCGGAGCGTGCCGGAGAATGTACGCGCGGACCCAACTCGGAATACTGCACGAACGGGTTGAGGTGCTTTCGCAGGATCTTCGCAGCTTCCACCACCGCCATCTCGGGATGGATGGAACCGTTCGTCCAGATCTCCAGATTCAATCGATCGTAGTTCGTCTTCTGGCCGACTCGCGTCTCTTCGACTTCATACCGCACTCGCGTCACCGGGCTGTAAACCGCGTCGATTGGAATGATTCCGATCTCGTGTTCCCCGGAGCTGTGCTCAGTGGCCGGCACATATCCTCGACCGTTCTCGACGACCATCTCCATCATGAACGGGACATTGTCGGTCAGCGTCGCGAGCACGTGATCCTTGTTGATCACCTCGACATCGGCGTCGGTCTGCACATCGCTGCCCCGGACCACGCCTGCTTCGTTCTTCTCGACCGTGATCACCCGCGTCGAATCCGAGTGGTTCTTGACAACGAGCGACTTGACGTTGAGCACGATGTCGGTGACATCTTCGAGCACGCCTGCAATCGTGGTGAACTCGTGCTGCGCCCCGCGAATCTTGATCTGCGTCACGGCGCTGCCTTCGAGACTCGACAGCAGAACGCGCCGTAGACTGTTCCCGATCGTAACGCCGAAACCACGCTCGAACGGCTCAGCCACAAACCGACCATAGGTCGAGGTCAGCGTCTTCTGTTCACAAACAACCGAGCTCGGCAGTTCCAATCCACGCCAACGAATATGCATCGATTGACTCCTGACTCCTAAGCAAGCACTTCCTGGGCCGGTGGCAATTCCTGGGCTGGCGGTCGTCCGCCTAGACGCGGCGACGCTTACGAGGCCGGCACCCGTTATGCGGGATAGGCGTCACGTCCTCGATCAACTTCACCGACATCCCTGCCGACTGCAGGGCGGTGATCGCACTCTCGCGACCCGATCCCGGGCCCTTGACGCGGACTTCCAGCTCTTTCACGCCGAACTTGGCCGCCTTCTCCGCGGCTTGCTGGGCCGCGCACTGGCCGGCAAACGGCGTACTCTTACGACTTCCCTTGAAGCCACAAGTCCCGGCACTAGACCAGCACAGCGTGTCGCCCTTGGTGTCCGTCACCGTGACGGTCGTGTTGTTGAAGGTCGCTTTGATGTGCGCGACCGCCATGGTCACATTGCGACGCAACTTCTTCTTTTTCTTTTCCTTCGACACGTTCCATTAGCTCCCAATCGCTGTCTCGGAGATTCGCACCGAACCACCTCGCCGGGCCCACATACGCCCCTCCACCAACCGTCTGGCCTGCGGCCGGCTACCATCCGTCGCTCGCGGCACATCAACCAGTGAGGGACGAAACCGTACTATCTCAAATCTTTCACGCCCTTCTTGCCTGCCACCGTCTTGCGTGGGCCCTTCCGCGTACGGGCGTTCGTCCGCGTTCGCTGCCCACGAACCGGCAAGCCTAGACGATGACGCAACCCGCGGTAGCACTTAATGTCCTTCAGGCGGTTGATATTCTGCTGGTTTTGCCGACGCAGCGGGCCTTCCACCACGTAATCCCGCTCCAGCAACGCCGACAGACGCCCGATCTCGTCTTCGGCCAACTCGCGTGCGTGCTTCTGCGGATCGATCCCGGCCTTGCTGCACAGATCGCGCGAAACCTTCGGCCCCACACCGTACAAATACGTCAAGGACACAAACGTCGGCTTGTCGTTGGGAATATCAACACCCAATAGACGTGGCATGCAACCACTCCTGGTCAATATCTGGCAATGGAATATCTGGCAATTGGTAGTGGACCTGTTCGGAAAGTGGATCGATACGCGGAAGTCTCAGCCCTGCCGCTGCTTATGCCGCGGATTCGAGCAAACCACGTAGACCCGGCGCTTGCGGCGAACTACTTTGCAGTTCTCGCAGATTTTACGCACACTAGCTCGCACCTTCATAGCCGTGTCCCTTCTCCCCAGGGGAAAGCGTGTGAGTATATGACGACTCGCGCCAAGCGTTCAAGGGCCGATTGCGACAATATTTTTCCAAGGCCGCTACGCTTGCCCGTTCACCGCACTCAACACCCGCTGAAAAACATCGTCCGCCGAGCCCACCGCTGCCACTTCCCGTAATACGCCGCGCGATCGGAAAAACTCCAGCAGCGGCGCGGTTTGCTTATCGTAAACTTCCATTCGCCGCGCAATCGTCTCCGGCGTGTCGTCGTCGCGACCCTCGACCTTCGCCCGCGCCGCCAGCCGCCGTATCAGCTCCGTCTGCGGCACGCTCAAAGCCACGACGTGATCCAGCGTCCAGGTGTGCCGTCGGAACAACTCGTCCAGCCGCATGGCCTGCACGGTCGTTCGCGGCACGCCGTCCAGCAGGCAACCGCGCTCGTACTGAGGCTGACTTAACCGATCTTCCACTAGATGAAGAATCAAATCGTCGGAAACCAGTCGGCCCGAATCGATGCACTCCGCGATTTGCCGCCCAGTTTCATCGCCACGCTTCTTCGCTTCGCGCAGCATCTCGCCGGTCGAGAGATGCGGAATCTGGAAATGGTCAACCAGGCGCTTCGACTGGGTACCTTTGCCAGAGCCAGGTGCGCCCATCAGGATGATGATCATGGCGGCCTCGTACCGAGTCGTTCGATCGGCAGACGCGTCGTCGTGCTCGCCTCCTTCGAGCCACCCGAACGCTCAGGTTTCCAACAGCCCTCGATAGTTACGCATCACGAGGTGACTGTCGATCTTCTGCACCAGGTCGAACGCCACGCTAACCGCGATCAGCAACCCAGTACCACCGTAGAAACTCGCCACCGCAAACGGCACACCGAGCGATCCTGAAATCACCGTAGGCACAATCGCGACCACCGCCAGGAACGCCGCCCCGACATAGGTGATCCGGACCATAACCTTTTCCAGGTAGTCGGCAGTCCGCTTTCCCGGACGATAGCCCGGGATGAACGTGCCATAGTCCTTCAAGTTCTCCGACATCTCTTTCGGATTGAACGTGATGGCCGTCCAGAAGTAGCAGAAGAAATAGATTAATGCGACGTAGCAAAGATTGTGCAGGAACGACGTCGAGTTGCCAAACCACTGGCCAAGCGTCGTGAAGATCTTCCAGTCCCAACCGACCTCGAATCGCCCGATCAGATTGAACAGCATGGCCGGGATCATGAGCAAACTGCTAGCGAAGATGATGGGCATCACGCCCGCCTGGTTAATACGCAACGGCAAATATTGACGAGTCCCGCCATAGACTCGCCGGCCGCGAACGTGCTTGGCACTTTGCGTCGGAATTCGGCGCTGCCCCAGTGTGATAAATACCACCCCGAAAACAATGCTGACGAACAAGGCCGCCAAGACGACAAGGGTTTCGACCCCCTTCTCCGCACCCCCCAGCCCGCGCAGCTCCAGCGTGAAATTGTCGCGCAACTGAAACAAAGCCGCCGGCATCCGCGCCAGAATCCCAGCCATGATCAGCAAGCTGATCCCGTTACCAATGCCAAACTCGTCAATCTGTTCGCCCAGCCACATCAGGAAGATCGTCCCGCAGGTCATCGTCATCACGGTGGTAATCTGCCAGCCAAACGACAGACTCCACGGATCTGCTGGATCGCTGCGGAAGGCCGCGTCGATCAGCGACAGGCCATTGCTCGCGTCCGCATTCATCAGATACCACTGCACGTAAAACCAGCTCTGAATGAAGCACAGCAGCACCGTCAGGTACCGCGTGTATTCGTTAATCTTCTTGCGGCCTGTTTCCCCCTCCTTGCGGAGATCCTCGATTGGCTTCCAGACGCTGCCGAGCAGCTGGAAGATGATCGAGGCGGAAATGTAAGGCATGATGCCCAGCCCGAAGATCGTCGCTTGCCGAAGATCGCTGGCCGCGAACACGGCCACTTTGTCCACGAAATCGCCGAACCCCGCTCCAGACGATTGCGTCTGGTTCAGCACGTCCTGGTCGATGACCGGCAGCGCGATCTGCCAACCGACGCGGTAAATGGCCAGAAAACCTAAGGTCAGAAGGATCTTCTGGCGAAGCTCGGGAATCGCAAAAACAATCCGTAGTTTTTCCCACATATGACGTCAGTCCGTGAGTAAAGTCGTGCGGCCGAATTCAGTGGTCGGCAAACTGGGCCATGCTGGCTGCCCAGTATCAACGGAAAACCGAATTGCGTCCATGCGATTTTTTGAAACGGGGGAGCATGGACGGGTACCCTCCCGAAGCGACCAGGGCCTCCGGCTGGCCCCGGGCATCGGAACACTCGCCCCGCAGGTACGCGACAGGACACTCAGGTGCCGGTCAACAGGTGCCGGCGGCTCCGCTAGTCTCCGGACTTACCCGCCGCAATCTTGCGGGCCGCCTTCCGCGCCGCCACCTTGTCGGCGTTTTTCACCGACACAGGCGTTCGGCCGGGCACCACCACGACCTCGCCGCCAGCCTGCTCGATCTTGGCTCGAGCCGAGGCGCTGAATCGGTGCGCGCTGACCGTCAGCTTCTTCGTCAGCTCGCCGTCACCCAGCACTTTGAGCTCGTCGTAGCGGCCCTTGAGCAAACCCTTGGCCTTTAATGCGGCCGCGTCGACATGATCCCCCGCCTGAAACAGCTGCTCGAGGTCGCCGATATTCACCTCGGCAATATCCGGGGCAAAAATGTTCGTGAAGCCTCGCTTCGGAATACGACGCACCAAGGGCATCGTACCACCCTCGAAAATCGGCAACGCGGCGTAGCCTGGATTCGAACGCTGGCCTTTATGGCCGCGCCCCGCAGTCTTCCCTTGACCGGAACCCGGCCCGCGCCCAATCCGCTTCCGCGACCGGTGCTTGTGCACTCCTCGATTAACGTCATGCAATTTCATGACAGCGACACTCCCCTCAGCCGTTCCGTTTCTTGGCGCGTCCGCAGCCGCTGCAAGGCATCAAACGTTGCCTTCACGACCGTAATCTGATTGTTGGTTCCGTAGGCCTTGGACAAGATATTCTTGATCCCGGCCGCCTCGCATACCGCTCGCACCGCCGAACCGGCGATGACGCCCGTTCCCGCGCCGGCCGGCACCAGCACGACTTCGGCCGCGCCACAACGCCCCTTCACGAGATGCGGAATGGTATCGTCAACCAATGGCACTTCGATCTGCTCGCGAGCCGCCTGCTTGGTAGCCTTTTCGACGCTGGGAGGCACTTCATTCGCTTTGCCGTATCCCCAGCCCACTTTACCGCGGCCGTTGCCCACCACCACCATGGCAGCAAAGCTGAACCGGCGCCCTCCCTTCACCACGGCGGCGCACCGGCGAATCTTGATCGTCCGCTCAATGTCTTGCATGTCCGATGACACTGGCCATCTCTCCCGTTAAGTCTCGACCCCTGATCGACGTCCGCAACCACCGGCGGCCGCTCCGCTGCTCCCGTCAACCAGCTACCCACGTCCCGCCGACCTCAACGACCCCGCAGAACGAACAGGTCCTCTAAAACGATAATCCGGCTTCCCGAGCGGCGTCCGCCAGGGCCGCCACGCGGCCATGATACTTCAAATGACCTCGGTCGAAGCACACTTGCTTGATGCCGGCTGCGAGCGCTCGTTCCGCGAGCTTGCGGCCAACGATCTGGGCAGCGGGCTTGTTGCCGCCATAGCCGACCGAGGACTTGACCTCCGGCTCCTTGGTGCTGGCAGACACCAACGTCCGGCGTGCCACGTCGTCCACGATCTGGCAGTAAATGTTCTTGTGGCTGCGGAACACTGTCAGCCGTGGCCGCTCAACCGTCCCCCGCACCTTGCGACGCGTGTGAAACTCCCGACGCTGCCGCCTTACGTTAATGACTTTGTTCTTGTCCACCGGCGCCTCCGTCGACGTCTCTCGTCACTGCTAATTGACCGTTCGTGGCCGCAAACTCGCCCCGCCTCGCAAGCGTATTTCGCAGCCCCGGTTGTTTTCGACTACTTGCTACACCGCCAGCCTACCCAGGGTGCACAGGCCCTTGTCAGACGGCTAAGTCGCCGCCTTACCAGGCTTCAACTTGATGTGCTCACCCTGGTACCGCACACCTTTGCCCTTGTACGGTTCCGGCTTGCGGAGCGATCGCACTTCGGCGGCAAACTCGCCAACCAGCTGCTTATCGCATCCCTTAATCACAATATGAGTCTGGTCGGGGCAGGTAACCTGCAACCCCTTCGGTACTTTCTTATGAACCTCGTTCGCATATCCCAACCGCAGCGACAACACATCGCCCTTCAACGAGCCGAGGTAACCAACGCCTACGATCTCGAGTCGCTTCTCGTAACCCTTCACCACCCCTTCGACCATGTTATTGATCATGGCGCGTGTCAGGCCATGCAGGGAGCGAGCAAGGCGCTCGTCCGACTTGCGGGCAACGAGGACCTGCTTCTGACCCTCATCCCACCGTACTTCCACCTCGGGCCGGTGCTCGAGCTCGAGCTTTCCCAACGGGCCTTCGACCAACACCTTGCGGCCGGCAACCGCAATCTTCACGTTGGCGGGCACAGCAATCGGCTTCAGGCCAATTCGCGACATGACTCTTTCCTATCCTGCCAAAGGCTGTGGCTCAGCCGCTAACGGCCTTACCAGATCTGACACAACACCTCGCCGCCCAGATTGCGCTGCCGCGCCTCCCGGTCACTCACAATCCCGCGACTCGTGCTCAGCACCGTAATGCCCATGCCATTGAGCACAGGGCGCAAGTCGCGAGCCCGGCGGTACACCCGGCGCCCCGGCTTGCTGACCCGGCGGATGCTCTGAATGACACGCTCACCATTCGGTCCATACTTCAACTCCAGCCGCAGTTGATTCGCGGGTTCACCGGCGACTTCTTTCCAGTCCCAGATATAACCTTCACGCTTCAACACATCCGCCAGCCCTTGCTTCAGCTTCGAGAGAGGGATGTCTACGTGGGGACGCTCCACCGCCACGGCGTTGCGAATTCGCGTCAACATATCGGCAATCGGGTCGGTCAACATGTTCGTCCGTTTCCCCCTTTACCAGCTTGCCTTCCGGACGCCGGGAATCAGACCCCGGTCGGCCAATTTGCGAAAACAAATGCGGCATATTCCAAACTTGCGATACACCGAACGCGAACGGCCACACAGCCGGCAGCGACGCTTGAGCCGCGTTGAAAACTTGGGAGGCTGCTTCGCTTTGGCGAATTTCGATTTACTTGCCACGTTCAGTTCCTGATACAGATGTGAATGCCAGTGTCGTGGTTACCGACCCCATGCCTGTCAAGCAGCCTCCGTCGACGATCCTGGCTGCCGGAATGGCATTCCGAAGCGGGTCAGCAGATCCCGCGCCTCGTCATCGGTCTTGGCCGTTGTCACGATGGTCACGTTCATGCCCTGGATCTTCGTGAACTTGTCCGGGTTGATCTCCGGAAAGACCAGCTGCTCGGTCAATCCCATGTTGTAGTTGCCCCGGCGATCGAACCCAGCCGGATTTAATCCGCGAAAGTCGCGGACCCGCGGGAGGGCCATGGAAATCAATCGATCGAGGAATTCGTACATCCGTTGCCGCCGCAACGTGACTTTGCACCCAATCTGCTGGCCCTCACGAAGCTTGAACCCGGCGATCGAGTGCCGAGCCCGCGTAATGACGGGCTTTTGAGCTGTAATCAACCCCATGGCCTCGGTCGCCAGCTCCAGAAACTTCTTATCCTGGTTGGCCTCACCGACCCCCATATTAACGACGATTTTCTCGATCCGGGGGAGCGAGAGGCGATTCTGACGCCCCAACGATTCGGCCAGCGCCGGCAGAATCTCCTGCCGGTACTTGACCTGCAGCCGGGGCGGACCGGCCGGCTTTCGCGGCTCGCCGCCGTCCTTGTCCTTCCCCTTTTTCTCCCCTTTTTCCTTCGCTTTCGCCATCGCCGTACTGCCTTACAAATGACCTGTGTTGTGTCGCCTTCCGCCAGCCAACCGTCTACCGCCCCGGCTTACCCTCGGGCGGATCCCGCGGGCACGGGTGTCCTGCCAACCCTTACGGGGCCTTCGCGTATGTCGTCTTGGCCGGGGCGATCATGCCCAGGCCCGCATTGCAGTTCCGGCAAAACCGCTCCTTGCTGCCGTCCGCCAAATAACGGGCGCCCGTCCGTACTCCCCGATTACACTTCGTACACATCAACATGACGTTGGATATGGGAATCGGCATCTCCTTCGAGAGCCGGCCTCCCTGGGGATTCTTCTGACTCCGCCGCACGTGCTTGTACACGCGGTTCCGCCCTTCGACCACCAGTTTGCCGGCCTCGTGATCGACGCGCAGCACCTTGCCGGTTTCCCCTTTGTCATCCCCGCAGATGACTACTACGATGTCGTCTTTCTTGATACGCATCACACCACCTCGCTTGCGAGACTGACGATCTTCATGAAGTTGCGGTCTCGCAACTCCCGCGCGACGGCACCAAAAATGCGCGTCCCCCGCGGATTGTTCTCGTTGTCGATCAACACGGCCGCGTTGCTGTCGAAACGGATGTAGCTGCCATCCGGACGTCGAGTCGGCTTCTTGGTCCGCACCACGACCGCCCGCACGACCGCCTTCTTTTTTACTTCCGCACCGGGAATCACACTCTTGACGCTGCAGATGATCACGTCACCCAACTTGGCGTACCGGCGCTTCGAGCCGCCCAGCACCTTGATGCACATGATCTCCTTCGCACCCGTATTGTCGGCGACTTGCAGCCGCGTCTCTTGTTGAATCATGTCTCACTCGACCTGTTCTGAAATGTCGATTTATTCGATCGTCGCCCGCTGTGCCTTGGGCGGCGCCCCGCCTGGCATCTAGGAGCTGGGCGTCGCCTCCGCTGTGCCTTCGCCCGACACGGTCGCTGCATCCTGGGCCGCCGTCTCGCGGGCCGCTCGCATCGCGGCAACCTGCGCGTCTCCAAATTTCTCGACGATGCGTACCAACTCCCAACGCTT
>JBFWYF010000156.1:0-10839 GCA_050186685.1 Pirellulaceae bacterium | reverse complement strand
GCTTCGCCTGCCTGTTGGGGATCGAGTAGCACCACCGAAACCGGCCCGGCCAACGGCACGAACAGGTCGGACCGGTTGCGTGGCTCGATCACGACCACCAGTCCATCGTCACCGGGCTGATCGTCAAAGTTTCCGCCGCCTGTCAGCAGCGGATTCAAGTAGATGTGAGTTACGCGGGGGTCGGTCGGCGCCTCGGACAATGCAGGTGTCACCTCCGATCCGGAGAGACTTGCGCCGGGTGGCGGAAACGCTCCCGGCGGCGTCCGACTGACCTGGGGCGGGACGGGCGGTGCTAGCGACGATTGACCATTCGGGGCGGGCGAGGGCATTTCTTCGGGAATCTCAATCTTCGGTTCCGTCAGGCCGCTTTCGTCGATCAAGGGCGGACTGAGATCAGGGCCCGCTGCCTCCCCGCTACGCGAACGCGAGACGGGGGGCGGCCCGGAACGTGCAGCCGGCAGGCCCAGACGGGCCTTCAATTGCGAGTTCTCGGATCGCAGGGCCTCCAGCTGATCGATGGCATCGTCATACTCAAATTGCAGGGCATAGAGCTCGTCCTCCAGAGTTCGCTTTTCCGCGTTCAGCAGCTCATATTGCTGGCTGACGCGCGTGCTGAGCTGGCAGCCCGTGGCCAGGCAAACGAGCATCGCGAAACCGGGAATTCTGCTGCGCATGAATGACGGCGACGCCTTCAAGGTCCGGATAGGATTGTTCCCCGTCCCCTGCGAAGCCGTCAACAGGGCCGCGGCCACGCCAGACGAGGACCGTCCGTAGATATGCCGGCGGACAATAGCAAGGATTTCCGATCTTGGCGAGGCGAATCGCGAGAATTCTTGCCTACTCCGACTTCGGTGCCAGTTCCATGCGTTCGATGACGCGATCGATCAGATGATAGCTGCAGGCCTCCTCGGCCGTCATGAAGCAGTCGCGATCCGTATCCTTGACGATGCGGTCCAATTCGTGGCCCGTGTGCCGCTTCAGGATTTCATTCATGCGCTGTTTGATGCGGCGCAGTTCCCGAGCGTGAATCTCGATCTCCGCTGCAGTACCCTGCATCCCGGCCAGCGGTTGATGGATCATGATGCGTGCATTGGGCAAGGCATACCGTTTGCCCGCCGCGCCGGCCGTCAACAGAACCGCACCCATCGACGCGGCCTGTCCCAGGCAGTAGGTCGCGACGCTGCACGTGACAAACTGCATCGTGTCATAAATCGCCAAGCCGGCGCTGACACTGCCGCCCGGCGAATTGATGTACAGATGGATGTCGGCCTTTGGATCATCCGACTGCAAGAACAAGAGTTGGGCCACGATGGCGTTGGCTACCTCATCGTCGATCGCCGTGCCCAGGAAGACGATGCGATCCTTCAGCAGGCGACTGTAGATATCGTAAGCCCGTTCTTCGCGGCCGCTCTTCTCGATGACGTAGGGGACAAGTGGCATGGAGGCATTCACTCCGTCGAGAGCATGATAAGGGGGAGGCGACCGAGGCGGTGCCGTCGGTCAGCTGCGTGGCGTCGGCCGTTAGCGTTCTTCATCTTCTGCCGGTGGTTTGGAAAGCACGGAATCAACCAGCCCGTACGTCTGGGCTTCTTCGGGCGACAGGAAGAAGTCGCGGTCCGTATCCTTGGCAATCACCTCGACTGGCTTGCCGGTATGAGCGGCCAAGATCTCGTTCAGCATCTGGCGGTTACGCAGAATTTCCTGAGCCTGGATTTCGATATCGCTGACTTGGCCGCCGACGCCGCCATACGGCTGATGCAGCATGACACGAGCGTGCGGCAACGCGAACCGCTTCCCCTTGGTGCCACCGGCGAGCAAAACAGCTGCTCCGCTCGCAGCCTGGCCGACGCAGTAGGTCGCCACGGCGCAGCTGAGAATCTGCATCGTGTCATAGATGGCGAGCGTCGCGATTACCTCGCCACCCGGCGAATTGATGTAGAAATGGATGTCTTTGCGCCGGTTCTCGCTCTGCAGATACAGCAGCTTCATCACGACATCGTTGGCTTTTTCCGTAAAGATCTCGCCCTGCAGAAATACGATGCGATTTTCCAGCAGCAGATCGCCCAGCGTCAGCTGGCGCTGACGCTGATAGGACTGATAAGTATGGGAGTCGACTAACGGGAATCGTCCACTCATCGAGAGCAATCCTTCTGCGTTCAGGTACGGGAATCAAAGTTCGGCCACGTCCAAGTGACGACAGCCTTCCCACCGACCTCAGAGAGCCCAGGGCACCTGGACGTGCCCAGCGATATGCCAACTATAGGGATTCGGGGACTGAGTAACGATGGCACTCGTCCCGTGAACTGCCCGAATCGGCCGGAAAGATACCCGAGCTGTGGCTTCCTTTCTGGCCAGCTAGCGGTCAACGATTCTCCGGGCTGGGCAGCTCCGTTGGCTCGCCGCCGTATTTGGCCTCGGGAATATCGACCTCGTCCACGTGACCGGAGATCGCCTGATCCACTGCGACCTGATCGTCCTTCGATTGCTCAAAGGGCACGTCCGTGAATACCGCGTGCTCCATGATCAAGCCAATGACTTTCCGTTCAATAATCTGATTCCGGAGGGCATCCATCTGGCCCCGTTTCTCTAGCCGCGCTCGCACACGCCGCGGCGAATCCTCGCTCTGAGCGGCGATGAGCTTAATCTCGTCGTCGTAATCCTTGTCGTCGGCCTCAACCGAGTTCTCTTCGGCAATGCGTTCGAGAATAAAATGCTCCTTCAACGCACTCGCGGTCGCATTCATGCTGTTCTGCCGAATGGCGTTCTGGTGCAGACGGATGTCCTCTTCTCGAAAACCGCTCGATCGCAGCTCTAGCACCGCGCGATCCAGCTCCCGGCGATACTGCCGCTTCAACAAATCCTGAGGCAGATCCCAGTTGGCATCCTTGACCAGCTTACTTGTAATTTGGGACCGGACCTGCCGCTGCACGTAGTACGACATCTGCCGTTCCAGTTCCCCCCGCACCGCCTCCCGCAGTTCCGCCTCGTCGGCGAATCCGCCGATCTGCTCCAGGAATCCGGCGTTCAGCTCGGGTAGCTGCAAACGCCGCACCGCCTGAATCTCGATATCCACTTGCACTCTTTTGCCACGCAGATCTTCGCGTTCTGCCTCGTCGCTGATCGTCGCTTCGCCGGTCGCCCGTTCACCCGGCCGCTTACCAATCACCAACTGATCAAATCCCTCCAAATTCCCATCTCGGAAGCTCACGACCGGTTTGACGGTCAGCGATGTCGGCTCCAGTTCCGATAGCAACTGGTCCCCGTCCCGGAACACAAAGCGTACCGTCACTGTATCGCTATCGGAAATCGCGCCGTCGTGCGACACGAGCTCCCCGTACCGACTCAACAGTTTGTTCAGGTGACGGGTGATGTCTTCGTCCGAGTACTCCCGCGTCGGGCGCTGCAAGTGCAATCCTTTCCATTCGGGTAAATCGAACTCTGGCCGCACTTCGATATCGAATTCAAAGGTGAGCGGCCCATCTTCCGGCATCTCGACCGCTTCATAGTCGAAATCAGGTTCGCTGATCGCAGAAAAATCAGCCTCGTCCGAAACCTGGGTCACACTATCCATCAACAGCGAACCCTTCACCTGGTTCGCCATCTGCTCACGAAAGCGGCTCTCCACCAGCTTGCGCGGAGCACGGCCCGGACGAAAGCCAGCTACCTCAGCCTTCGGCACGAATTCGTCAAAGGCTTCGTGGAAATATCGATCGATGTCCTCGCGCGACACCGTCACCGTCACGTGCCGCTTGCACGTGCTGGTCTTGTCGATCTTGACCTGCAGGTTGAGCTTCGGCTTTTCTGATGCAGGAGCTGCCGAAAGATCCGAATCCGAAGTCGACATGAGACTGCTTCCTATCGTGCTCCGCTACGCCGCGCCCGCCACGGATCATCGTTCTATGTCCACCAACAAAAAAAAGCGGGTGAAGGGACTCGAACCCTCGACAGCCACCTTGGCAAGGTGGCGCTCTACCAACTGAGCTACACCCGCAATTCAACCGGTATTCTATAGAACAAAACCGGCCACATGACAACCAGGGGATTATAGGTAGCCCCCGCAGCCACGCAAGGGCCAGCACCCCTGCCCGCTCCCAGGCGGACGTTCCCAGGCTGGCCCTCGACTCCGCTCTGCCTTACGATCGTCCACAGCCCTGGGCTCCCTTGAGCCGCCTCGCGGATTCCGCGCGCTCCGCGCCTCGGAATGCATGCGGAACCGCAGCACGGCCCTCCATGACTACCTAATCCCACAATTTTCACTCGGCCAGCCAGCCAAAAGGAGCTCGACCATGTCCTCTCGACCCCGACGTTTTGGCACGCCCTTCCCCACAGGGTCGGTCTGGCTCCCCCCCTTTTTCTGTCTCCGAATGATCCCCGGCCGTATGCTCCGACTCGCCACGCTCGCGCTGCCACTGCTGCTCCACGCGTCCGCCCCCGGGCAACAGACACCTACCGCCCCGAAGGCCCCTTCGGCCGCGAGGGCGGATACCCCGGCCCGAGCCACGAATCCTCCAAACCGGCTCGCCCGGGAAACCAGCCCTTACCTGCTCCTCCACGCCCATAACCCAGTCGACTGGTACCCCTGGTGCGAGGAAGCGCTGGCACGCGCCAAGCGCGAGAATAAGCCGATCTTTCTGTCCGTCGGTTATTCGAGCTGCCACTGGTGCCACGTCATGGAACGCGAATCGTTTCTCGATGCCGAAATCGCCCGCTTTCTGAACGAACACTTCGTCTGCATCAAAGTGGACCGCGAAGAGCGGCCCGACCTCGACGCGATTTACATGTCAGCCCTGCAGATATACAACCAGGCGACTGGCAACGGACGGGGAGGCGGCTGGCCCATGTCCATGTTCCTCACGCCGGAATGTAAGCCCTTTTTTGGCGGCACCTATTTCCCCGCCCGCGACGGCGACCGGGGTGTCACCACGGGATTCTTGACGCTTGTCCAGCGCATTCACGAATTCTGGACCGGCCAGCCCGACCGCATCCGCGGCGACGCCGACACGCTGACCCAGCTGGTCCAACGCGAACTCGACAGCCGCCGGGGCGCCTCCGCCGCTATGCCTGCTGCCAGTTTGCTCCCCCAAGTCCTGGAGGCACTCGGCGAGCGCTACGATCCCGAGTGGGGAGGTTTCGGCTTTGCGGCTGCCCAACCAAACCGCCCGAAGTTCCCCGAACCGTCCAACTTGCTGTTCCTCGTGGACCGGCTGCAGTCGCGCGACCTGCCGGAAAGTCAGCGCCAGCGGGCCCAGGAAATGCTCGAGGGAACTCTGGATCGCATGGCGCAGGGTGGGATCCGCGATCACCTCGGGGGAGGCTTCCATCGGTACTCCGTCGATCGCTTCTGGCGCATCCCGCACTTCGAGAAAATGCTCTACGACAACGGCCAGCTGGCCACGGTCTATACGGAAGCCTTCCTCGTGACGGGTCGCGAGGACTATCGCCACGTCGTCGAGGAACTGCTGGCCTTCGTCCAGCGGGAGCTGACGGCCGATGAAGGCTCCTTCTACTCGGCACTCGACGCGGAGTCCGAACATGAAGAAGGGAAGTACTACCGCTGGGAAAAAGCGGAATTCGAGCAGCTGCCGGCCGGTCCCGCCCGGCAGCTGTTCCTGGATGTATACGGTCTGACGGCCGAGCCGAACTTTGAGGGACAGTACTACGTTCCCCAGCTGCGCCGGAATTGGGTCGAGGTAGCCCAGGGTCATCAGCAAACGCCCGCGGAACTCGACGCGACCCTCCGGCCAGTACGCGAGCAACTGCTGGCGATCCGGGCGGCCCGGCCACGGCCCCTGACGGATACGAAGGTGCTGACCAGCTGGAACGGATTGATGATCCGGGGCTTCGCCGATGCCGGACGGGGGCTCGAGAACCCGGCCTACACGGCGACCGCTGCCCGGGCGGCTCGCTTCGTGCTCGACCGCATGCGGACACCGGACGGGCGGCTGTTGCGCACTTACGCCCAGGGCCAAGCCCGCTTGAACGCCTATCTCGACGACTACGCTTTCTTTATCGACGGCTTGCTGGCACTGTACCGCGCCACCGGCGATCGCACCTGGCTGACGGCGGCGGATGGCCTGATGTCCAAGCAGATCGAATGGTACTGGGACAGCGAACGCGGTGGGTTTTTCTTCACGTCCGACGATCACGAGTCGCTGATCGCCCGCGGCATGGATCCGGTCGATGGGTCGGAACCCTCCGGTAATTCCGTCTCCGCGGACAATCTCCTGTTCCTGGCCGCGGAGCTCGACCGAGCCGATTACCGCGAGAAGGGCCAGCAGACAATCCAGGCGCTGGCCGGCATCATGACCGCATCGCCCGCTGCGGCGCCGCGTCTGGCCGTCGCCCTGTCCCGCTGGCTGGCCCTCCCGCCGCCTGGCCAGCCACCCAAGAACTAACTCGCCCACTCGTTCAACTCGCCAGGCAACTTACCCACCAGGCGAGCTCTCGAGCATAGTCCGTCGACAGGTCGGTCTTGACCAGGTGGCGATGGAAATTCGCCGCCCCCATCCGGTCCAAGTCCACTTCGTCGGCATCGGCGAACCGTCGCGCCGGCTCGAGTGCCACCATGCGTTCGACCAGCCCCGTCAAAATGGCGTTACGCCGTACCTCCGGCGGTAACTCCACGGACAGCCGACCCGCCAATTCCTGCTTGGCGGTCATCAGGTCCTGCAGCGTGCGGCATTGCTTGAATAAACGGCGCCCCGTCAGCATCTCAATCAGCACATATCCCAGGCTCGCGACATCGGACGTCAACATGACCGGGCCGCGCCGCAGACGTTCGGGAGCCATGTAATACGGTGTGCCACGCACGTGGCGGCTGGCCTCGGACAACACGCACGAACTGTCAACATCCACGATCTTCTTCGTTCCCGAACGCTTGATCATGATGTTGGCCGGCTTCAAGTCGCAGTGGACAATGTTCTCGTTGTGCAGCGCAGCTAAACCCGCCAGACACCCCCGCAGCACGTCGACCGCGATACCCGGCTTCAACCGACAGTGATCCTCTCCCTCCGTCGCTACGACGTCATTCAGTCGTTCCCATTCCTGCGGTGTCAGCCGCTGCCGCAATTGAATCCAGTTCGTCCGGCACAGCAGGCGGGAAAGGTCGAGGCCGTCAATCCACTCCATGACCATCACGCGCCCGCCGCGCTCGGCCACGAAGTTCTGGATCATGAGCAGATTGTCATGCTGAATGTGGCTGATGCGCAGAGCCTGTTCGGCCACGCGGCGCATTTCCTCACCGTATTCCTCGTCCGTCCATTGCGGGTGGCGCGAAAAGACCTTGAGCGCCACGTTGACGTGAAAGCCATCGGCCCCGTCCCGCCGACCCAGGTACACCACGCCCTGAGCCCCCTGGCCGATCTGCCGCAGAATGACGTAGCGAGCTTGCCAGCAGAGCTCGCCAGGTGCCTCGTCCGGCTGACAAGGGCGAAGTGGCTGGCCACCCTCGTCGTGATAACCCATGAGATGCGACGAGCTCGATCCCAGCTCCCACTCTCCACTCGTCGCCACTGCCTGCGCGGGATTCCATTCCAGTGATCGCGTGATATCGATCTCCATGACGTCTCCTACCGAATCCATGGTATGGATCGCGACCGGCACGGCTCCGCCCTCTCGCGCCATCCAGACCGATCGGTAGCGCAGCCGAAAGAGAACGAGGCCTCATCTGCCAGGGCACGATCTGCCTCCATTCTTGCGATCGGATGGCGCTTGGCAACGGCGCTGGATTCCGAGAAAGCCGGCGAATTCCCGTCGGCGCGCCTCCCTCCTCGGCGCCCTTCGCGCTTTCGCCCGTCGTAACCCCGTTCGCCAGAACGAGGGGGGCTCTCCTGCCGCGAATCGGCTACCTTCGCCGCCTCCTGCCACGCTCTGGCGAGCGTAGCTACGGCTCGAACCACTCCCCGCGCAGCCAGCTGACCAGCAGGCGCAACTCGCGCGGCTGCAATAGATTCGCCCGAGGGTTGTGGGCATCCGGCGCAAAGGCCGGCATCCGATCGTTGCGGTCTTCCGGGTAGAAGCGTTCATGCAGCGGATTGCTGATCATGTCCGTGAGCCACTCCCGCGACCCGTAACTTGTCAGATCCGGCGCCGAACCCAAGTCTCCCTGGTCGTGAAACCGGTGACAGTCGGTGCAGGCCATTTCCCCGCTTAACAGCTCTCGGCCGGACGCGATCTCCGCTTCGAGCTGCGGCGCCGAGGAAGCATCGCCGGCAAGGCCGGCTTCGGCTGCCAACGCGACGGATACCAAGCGGAGCTGCTCGCGCAGTGCATCCCGGGCATCGTCGTCTTCGAGCGCCTCGAACTTGTCCACGATGGCACTGACCATGTCGCCTTCGGCCATTTTCGTTTTACCGAAGTAATGCTCGCTACGGATTTTGTCCGGGTCGAGGAACCCTTGGATCCATGCGACCCGACCGACTCCCGCGAGGTTCGGTGCCGATACGTCGGCCGCGGCAAGGCCCGCACCCTGTTCATCCTGATGCGGATGGCAACTGGCGCAGTGACGCTCAAAGAGCAGTGGACCTTGCGTTTTGGGATCATCCCGCAGGAGGGCGACCGCGCCTTCCGGAGGCACGGACTGGTGATCCGCAATCTGTCGAGCGCGCAGCGACCAGGCATCTGTTTGACGCACCGAGGCCAGATACTCCTGGTCCTGCCAATCGCGCGCGAAGGAGACGTAGGTCAGTGCTCCCCAGATCCCGAGGCCTCCTACGACCAGTGTCAGGCGAAACAAGAAGCTCACCTGCGGCCGGAACCAGCGATCGATCGCGGGGACGGCCAGCAGCAGAAGCAAAGTGCCCCCCGGCACCACCATCGTCGCGATGAACTCCCACGCACCCGTGAAGTAGCGGCGGAGTTCAAAGAGCGACCGGAAGTACCATTCCGGACGAGGCACATGCGCGAGCGCCGTGTCAGCCGGCGCATCCAGCGGCGCGCCGTAGCGATAAGCCAGTACGCCCAGGATCGACATCATCACGGTCAACGCCGCCATGTTGCGGATCGTCTGGTAGGGCCAGTACGGCCGCGACGACGACGCCTCGTCCTTCTTCGCCAACGGCGTCAGCCCGTGCCGGTAGATTTGTGCGAGATGCACGGCCAGCAGACCCACGACCAGCAGCGGCATCAAACCCACGTGCAGGAAATAGAGATGGGTCAGCGTGAGGTGCCCGACCTCCTCGCCGCCAATCAGGATGCGCTTCACGATCGGCCCAATTCCCGGTGTCGACGCCAGAATGTTTCCCTCGACTTCAATTTGCGACACGCCCTTCAGACTCGCCGACAACGGATTCCCGGTGATCGCCCAGATGATGGTCAGCGGGATCAAGAGCAACCCGCTGATCCAGATCAACTCGCGAGGAGCTCGGAAGGCCGCCGACAACAGAACGCGGGCTACGTGAACCAGAAACAGTACGATCATGGCCTGGGCAGCGTAATAATGCAGCCCGCGCAAAAACGACGCATAGGGCGACTTCTCGAGATAGTGGACGCTCGCCCAGGCGCTGTTCGTCGACGGACTGTAGGTCGTCATCAAAAACAGACCTGTGACCAGCAGAATCACAAACAGCCATAACAGACAACTGGCCAGGGAGTACGACCACCGCGGCCCGCTCGGCAGCACGCGCCGGCGCACTGGCGCCAGCACCCGACGATACGCAGTACGGTTGTCCAACCAGTCAAAGAATCGTGTGATCACCAGTCGTATCTCCTACGAGTCCGTCGCGCTCCGCTGTTTCTGCGGCCTCGGCTGGCGCGCCGTCAGACGTCATCCCTTCGCAACGCGGCGAGTCAGACCCTGCTCGAAATCCACGTAATGCACTTCGACCCACAGGTCACCCGACTCTTCGTCCGCGACGATGCGTGATTCGAGCGCATCCATACCGCGGGGAGCGTAATTGCGATGTCCCAGCTCCTGCTCCCCCATCGGTTCGCCCGTCTTGCGGAATACGGCCTGGTGGCAGGGACAGACGAATCGATCCGTCTTACTGTCCAGCACGATCTGGCAGCCCAGATGGGGGCAGATCGAGGTGAAGGCGTCGACCTCGGTGCCGTCGGCGTCGGCGTCGTCCGGACTACGCCGTACGACCCACACACGTCCGATGGTCTCTTCCGGATACGTTGTCCAGGCATCGCGCCGCGTCCCCACTACCGGGACGAGCACGGCCTTTCCCTGGGGCAGATCGCGCACCCGCGCGATGCGCTGCACCAACGACTTGCCCGCGTCCCGGCGCGCGATCAACTCCCAGAGAAACCCAACTCCGGGAATCGCCACCATGGCCGCCGAGACCGTTGCCAGGGCGCCGCTGAGCACTTTCAGGATCGTTCTTCTTCGCATAGCGTTGTCACTTCCTCGGCGATCCTCGTCCGAATATGTCACGTATTGCGCACGGTCCGACTTCCGTTCGACCGTGACGGCAAACCGACGTTCGCAATTGGCATACCACCGCTTTCGGAGACCGGCGCGCAGTCTCGAGCCGCGGAAACGCCTCAAAACAGCGCGCTGGTTGTGCCGCTGAGCGCGCGCACTTTTGCCACGCGCCGCGGCACGGAGTGCCTTCCGGAGACGAAAGTTGGGGCCAGCTGCTGCCGCTGGTGAGTGACGCGTGACGTGGTACGTGACTTGCTTTCCAATCGGGGGCTCTGTCTGGAGGAGATCGATCTATGCTGCCCATCGTTGCGATGTTTATCGGTGTCATTGCGGTTGCGGTCTTCGCGACCTTTGTGTTCATGGTCGTCAATGTCCTGCGAGAGGGACCCACGCGGCCGGCGGCTTATGACCACCGCTGGCGTTGGCGGCCACCGATTGCCAATGGTCCGCAGCTGATGGCTTGGGCGGCAAAG
>JBFWYF010000155.1:0-10914 GCA_050186685.1 Pirellulaceae bacterium | reverse complement strand
GGGGTCGTGTGGTTGAGCGGAATAACGGCAGCGGTAACGGGGCCGCCGCCAAAAAACTATGACTTCGAAACCGGCGTCATCGGCGGCTCCCGTTCACCGCTTTGTTCTGCATTCCATCCGGTATCCATCCCAAGCCTATCTGACGATTGTGGAAGCGGATGTAGCCAATGTTGCATCGAATGCTTTCTCCGACATGTGGCCATCTCGTGTGATCAACTGGCAGTGGGCGTCCGCCGTTGAAGGATGAGTGACCGATGTCGATTAGTCCAATATACGGCGAACCGATATCCACGAACCAGCCGAAAGGCATTGCCTTTTGAACTACGCCTGAAATCTCGCGACCAATCGACAGAGTGTGAACATAGTCGTAGAAGTCACGCCATTCTTTAATCGTTGACGATTTCAAATCGCTGGGTTTTGCGCTGAGGTATAGCGTCCCATCTACATAGTTGAAGACGACAGTTGCGATTTGAGAGCCGAGGTTTGGAATCAGTTCAGGGTCGAATCGCGAACGATCGTCAGTGAGGTGGTCGTACGGGAGAATGGCTCGGAACTCAGAGGATGTATCAAGTGTTACGTGCCCACCCGGGAATACGTGAGCCATTTCGATTTCAGTGCGGCCAGTCACCGTGCCAACGAGTGGGCTTCCGATTGGGTGGATGTCCCGAAGCACTTCGTAAGCGTTCATTGGCAGCCGAGATTCCTATTGCAGAACGATACGGTTAACCGGGCCGCGGCGAACGACATTGATAACAAAACCCGCGCGGCCCGCGGCTCCGGTTGAACCGTTTGTTATGCCATTGCGAACTGACGATTCATTTTTGTGACTCAAGGACGCGCCGAACAAGGTCCGCACCGCGCTGCATGTATTTTCGTATCTCGGGATCTTTGATTTCGGAGAAAGACGAGGACTCCATCAGGATGATCCCACCTATCTCGGCAAGTTCTGAGTCGATCGGAGTTGCCTTGGCACCGTGGGCAATCAGGATTTCCGTCAGAGATTCCGGAACGTAGCTTTCCATTTGTTCTGGAGGCCCAGCCTTAAGGTACTCGCGGCATTCGCGTTGTAGTTCTGTTTCCATTTGAACTGGCTTTGCAGGCTGAACGACATCATCTGGATTCACGTTTCCGCAACCAACGGAGTTGGCAAGCAGAAAAGTCGACAACAAAAGTCTCATGTTAGTGGCATAACGCTCACGTTCACCGGGCGGCGGCGAACGAACCATGATTTCACAATTGGACGCTGCCCGCCGCTCCGGTGCAACGTGTTGTTAGGCGCCCGCGGTAGCCCCTATCTTACCGAGCTGTTGATGTAGATCCCATTGCTCCGGCCTCGATTGGTTGCTAAACCACTTCGCTCCCGTTAGCAACCACTCGGCGCGATATTCCTCGAAGCTTGAAAGCTTGGCTGCCGCTCCCGGATCGTCATCAAAACCAAATTCGAAGCCACAGCAAGAGCACACTTCATACGACGGAAATCCAAGGTGTTTGGAATATGGCGGTTGGCCCAGGAACGGCCATGGTGGTGGCCCAAGTTCAGAGTACGCAGCGCATGAAAGACCGTCGTAGCCGCAGCACGGACAGTAATATACCTGCACAGTAAAGCTCATGGGACGCCTAACGACAGCCGTAACCGGGCGGCCGCCATCGACTCGAATTGAAGACCCCCTTGTCGGCCGCTCCGGTTGACGGACGTGTTAGGTGCCACTGGGCGGCGCCGTCTGGGTTGTGGTCGGGCAGGCCGCGTGACCCAAAATCGCGTCTCCTCTCTGTAACGGACTCGGAGTCGGGCGCCAACCGCGAGCAAGGCGATCTTCCAGAACCTCGTCTGCGGTTGGCTTGCGATCCCACACGGAGACGCCCTGGACTGCGCCCAGTCACGTCACGTCGTACGCTAAGTACCGGTCGATCTCGAGCATGACGATGACATCATGCGTGTACTCGTCCTGAGTCACCACGTCAGGGAGTGCCTTGTTCTTTCTGGTTACCAACCACTTGGCGACGTCGGCAAGCGTATGATGCTCATTCACCAGAGCCTCGATGTCGTCGATGCGCTGTGACGGTACACCTTTCGCCAATCTGACCGGAATGTCCATTCGTTTCCCGTTGTGGCACCTAACGCCACGGTTAACCGGGCCGCGGCCAACCAACGTTGATCTTCAGAAACCGCGCGGCCCGCGGCTCCGGTTGAACCGATTGTTCGTCGGCGTGTGACTCGGCTAGCTTTCGAGTAGGCCGAACACATGTCCCGATCGCTAACCCTCAGCGACCCGATTGCGATGATCGCGCCGCCATTCGTTTGATGCCTTCATGTCAACGCGGAGGTTCCATTCGCCACGAGTTATTGATTCGATTATACCCAAGAGCCTCGCGAAGTCGGGCCAATACTTCGCTGACGCTCGCTGGAATTCGTCGTCGGTGATTTCGAGAACTTCCCCCTTCGGGATCAGGTCGTCGAGATCAATGCAACGGCCGCTCCAGCGTTGTGCACCGGATTTGCAATACTCCCATCGCGGATCGCCCTCTGTGCAGCGATGGGCTGCAAACCAATCGAGAAACGTATCCCGTTCCCCGTTGTTGGCCCAGACTCCGATGTCGCCGTAGCCGATGAAAGCGCCCATAAGGTAAGCCGACGAACGATCCGGATCACGTGGCGGCGGACGCGCGACCATGAGTTCCAAATGCGGCACGGAGCCGCCGCTCACGTGCATCCGAATGTTCGTTGGCTTTACTGAGCTGCGGTCGCCGCGCGAATTCCTTCGAGTTGAGCGTTTCGGTCACCGGCTTGACCAGCCTGTTCATGGTTCACGGGATGCGTTGCCAAGCTACGACTCGAATCCCTCGTCTTCGAGGTACTGGATCATGGAGTTGATGGCCGCGATCGCGTTGTCGATCCAAGGCGAATCGATAAGCGACGAGAGAAACGCAAATCGCAGACAACCGATACTTGTGTGGTCAAGCAGAACAAGTTCCCCGATAGTTGGACGAGGAGGCCAAGCTGAATGCGTCAAATCGTCAATAGACGAGCAACAACCTTCGATGAGGAGACTCTCGCGGACACCAACGCGATGAACTCCAACCGTTATTGCGAATCTATTGTCACCCATTGAAGCGAACTCGTTGGACCCATTGCGGATAGCGGACAATCGGTCACGAAAATGTCGAGGGCCATTGTAATCGGCGAAATGAAACGAATGCGTGAATGTGGAATAAGTCGTCCGAAGAGTGACAACGCCGTCAAAAGCGACGACACTGGTTTTAGCTAAGACGTTGGTCGATGCGATGTGGACGGACGATCCGTCAGTGCCAAGAATCTCGAATTCAAATCTTGGTATGTCGATCCAACCAAGGTTCGTATCCACCAGGTCCTTAACTCGCTTTGAAGTGCCAACGAACGACCATGTTGACCGAGCCCCCGCCAACACGGCTTCCACTTCGAAACGGACCGTCGGGGGCTTCGGTCGAACATCTTGTTATTTGCGATTCTGTACCGCGTTTAGGATCAGCGCATGACGTGACGCGACGACTGACAAGTCATCCCCAACTTCAGAGACATTGTAATCGACTGCAAGTGGACTTGGTATGACATCGCGAAACGCCAGTTCAATTAAGGAGTTACAAGCGACGTCTACGATCCCAGCGTAAATAGCCGCATATCTATCGGGATCATTGGCAAGTGCATGCAATTGTCTGTTCTCTAAATCCCATTCAGCGCCAAGCTCGTTCTTGGAATCAAGGAGACCCGCTGGATATTCGTAGTCACCGCTGTTCCACCGATCTTCATCGTCGAATTCATGAAGAAAGTCTCGGTCGCCAGAGACGTTCGCACAAAGATCAAATTGTGGCGAGTTGTTTCCAAGTTCAAACACGTAGCCGATCGCGAGGAGTTTGCGACTCTTAAGCGACGTGATAAATCTACGGATCGCGGTTTCGCTCGATGCAATCAGCAACTGTTCAAGGCGATTCCAATTAGGATTCATGATTTAAGCAAATAACTGCAAGCGATCACCGGGCCGCGACGAGTGATTGTCCATTCAAATCCGCACCGATTTGCGGCTTCGGTGCATCGCGCTGTTCGGCGGATGGTTGGTCATGTATTGCACACTTCGAACGAGGCCGCTTTGCGATCCGAATTGAGGTGGATGATGAAGATGTCATGATCGAAAGTAAACGTCCATTTCGGATACCCCAAGTAGTAATCCAGCTTCTTGTCATTCTCTTGGCGAGGTTTTCCCAGCAGGTCTACGATATCGTCACGCGTCATGCCCACGCGCAAGTGGTTCCGCAATAGGTCCCCGATCATTCGTCTGCGCAAGAGATACGGGCCGCCAACTCCATGGCTCTTTCCCGAAACCCAGGCTTGCCTGTCAAACGTGAGAAGATACTGCTCATATACATACGATGGCTGTCGATAGAGCGGAGCGCCTGACTCGAGCACCAGCAGCACGAGGATCGTGGCGACGCATACCGTAATTACGACCATGGCTGACCAAACGATGCGGGACCGAATTGGAGTCTTGGATCGCGGTGCTAACGGTTCGGTTGGCATCATTCGCCTACACCCATCTGTGTCGCAGCTTACGCCGCCGAACGAAGGCCGTAACCGAGCGGCGACGAAAGATTGTCAACTTCAAAAAACCCCGATTTCGCCGCTTCGGTTCACGGCGTGGTTACCCGCGTATTTGCCCTCAATCACATCCGAGATCCTCGACAAATCTCTGCTCAGGGTAGACCCGATCATAGTCGACGCCAAGTTGTTCAGAGATGATCCTTCGCACCTTCAGCGCACGTTCGCGATCAACGCCCGGAGAGCAACGTCGGATGAATTCGTCCTCGGAGATAGGTGGCCATTTCTTCTTGGACGGAACATCGGCCCACGGATGCAACATTAACACGATAAAGACTACTGCGAGCACCGCAAGAGCTAAAAGTTGCATGTGAGATCAGTAAGTTCGCAAGGAATCGGGTTTTGTCCGTCGGGTAACTATTATTAGACGGATCGGGGGCCGCCTATCTCGGTGGCGAGCGTCCGTCTATCAAGATCGAACGTCCGTCTAATCCCTCGATCCCACCGCTTGATTCCCTATCAATTCGACTCTAGCCTACCGCCTCAAGGCAAGAATTGTCAATCTTTTACTTCGCTACCGAACCGCCACGTCCGATCCACGTGACTCCATGGTCGGCAGGTGGATAGTCGGATCGTTATCCGGACAAGTCGCGACAGCGAAGCCGGATTCAGATCCGCCTAATTCATATAGGGCCGATTTGGATCCGTCTAAGTCCCTGCGGGCGGATTCAGATCCGTCTATCTCTCGACACTCCGACAGCGCACCTTGGGAAGGAGAGGGCGTCACCACGAAGGAGTTCAAAGTGGTTGTTCCGGTGCGAGGGGCGCACTGGCGGTGCCGGCGGAGCCAGTGCCGCGCCGAGTCGGAAGCCGTCGGTGGTGAGTTCCCCCTCGGCCTGGACTCGCAGGAGGTCGGCGGGAGGACGCCGTAGCGAGCGGAGCGTCCCGGAATGAAGGGACCACTGATCGCGTGGCCGTGCCGTCGTGGCGGGGATGTTGTGAGGTTCGGCGCTGGCACAACGGCGCAGTTCCTGACCGCTAAAAAAAAGGCCGGCGATTCGCGCCCGAGCGTACGGTCCCGCGTCGTCGAGCGGCCGCTTCCTCGCCCCCAGGCAGGATCGCGTCGTCACGATACCCCTGGCGGCCTGTTACGGCGCCCACTGGGAAGCGACAGCCGCTCGATGACCGGACCAGTCTCCAGGGGAAGGACTGCCGCAACGGAAACTGGTCCGGTCATGCTTAAGATGTACGCCGTCATCCATGCCAGCCGGCGCACTCGCGGCGGTATTCGCACAGTAAACAGTGGAAGCCTGGCCGGTAACAGAACTGGCCGGCGTCCAGATCATCCAGATAGACCCGTAGCAACCGGAACAACCGGCGGACATGCTGTTCCGTTCGCGGCGGGTAGCGATGGGTCTCGAATTTGGGCCGCTTCGTTTTCACCAGGCTGCGGATCTCCAGACCGGCTTCATGCTGGCCCGCAGCCTGCCGAAAGAGCCAGCTGTAAGTGGTCAGCTGCACCTCGTGCAGGATCTCCACCGGATGATTGGCTTTCGCCGCCGTCTTAAAGTCGACGACCACGGCCCCTGCGGGACTATCCAGCACCAGGTCCACGACGCCCAGCAACGGAATACCCAGGTCGGCTCCGGTCTCCGGATCGGTCAACGGACCCTCCAGCGACGTCTCGACGGCCAGCGGCAGCGGCTCGTCGGGTGAGACCTGTTCGAGATACATCCGTATCAGCCGCACGGTCTGAGCCCGCGTGTCTGCGTCTTCCGCGGGATGCGCAAAGAACACCGCCGCGGTGGCTGCGGCCTCCTGCCAGTCCGCCAGCAGGCGACGGACGATCTCGTCGGCGGTCAGCGTCACGCCCAGCTGCCGGTGCCGATAATACTGCTCCAGGCCGGCGTGGACCTGCTGACCCAGGAACAGGCTCGCCGTGGGCGGTGTCACGATGCCGTCGATATACCTCAGCCGGAACGCCAGCGGGCAGCGCAACCACAGATTCAGCCGCGAGGCGGAAATGTAGTCCCACACACCGTTGGGCCGGGCCGTGTCTGGCGGCGTTGTCGCGATGGTGGGCAGGACCAGCCTCATGACGCCGCTCCATTTCCCAGCACGTGCTCGATGTCGACGTCGCCCGCCTTGATTGCCTTCAGCTGGTCGATGAGCGCGGAGGCGTCCAGACTGGTGAGCTCGGCCAACGGCTTGCCCAGCATCTTCGTAGCCAGCTGTTCGACCCGGCGGACTCCCAGGCCGGGGATCTGGCTGGCCAGGCGACGCACGTAATCAAACTGCTTGTCCGTGGCGCGGTAACCGGGACCATGGCTGCCGTTGGTCGGCGACGGACTTCGCGGCGGTGCAGCTTCGGGTAGCGGCTCGGCGGGAGTGCGCAACGGTAGCGCACCTGGCGTCTCGTGTCGCGCGAGTTCGTCCTGCACGGCCTGCCGGCAGGCTGTAAACGCCTCCTGCACGCGGTGGTGAAAGCCCTCCAGATCGTGCACGAGCAGCGAGCCGTCGAGTTCGATCTCGACCTGGCAGCTGGCTCCCAGCGAACCATAGTCGGGCAGGCCGAGTTTCTGGCTGTAGCCCACATGCAGTGTAAGTGGCATAGTTTCCTCCGAGGGACAAAAAAATGGCCATCAGGCATCGTGAAGACGAGCGTCCACCTGGACAGACAGTCGGCACGTGCGCGGAATCGGCTCGTGGCGATGCTTACGAGTAGACGCTGGCGGAGATCCGCGACAGGCGCGGCGATCTCAGCTAGGTTGCTGCGGCGCGGGTGACGGGTACCAGTTTGTGCTGCCGACGCAGCCAGCGCTGGAACTGGCTCGCCTGGGCGAGTGCGTCCCGCAGCTGGCACTGAAGCTGCGCGAGGGAGGCCAGCACCTCGTCGGGTGTCGCCGCGCGAGCGCCGTCTGTCGCGTGGATCAGCCGGGCAGCAGCACGGCCTCCTGGCCGCCTCCCGGCCATAGTCTGGCGGCCGGGACGGCACTCCGGGGGCTCAATCCGCATGGCATCGGACGCCGGGGGTAGGGCGTCGTCGGCAGCCAAGAGCGCCCACACGTAACTGCGCTGGGCGTCCTGGCAGAGCACCGTGCGCTCCTGCCCAAAGACATGCAGCTGGCGAAAGCCCAGTTGCAGTGCTCGACGGAGGTAGTGGCGGTTGGTGTTCAGCTGCAGGGGGTCGCCGGCGAGCCGCGACCTCGGCAGCAGGACCTCTGTCGGTCGCGCCGCCTGGTCAGACCGCGACCGCAACAGGATGCTGCCATTGGCCTCCACCGTGAGGGGGCCATGCGGTTCGTCCCCGCCGGGCAGCCGATCCAGCACGGGTATGACATAGGCCGCGTCCGCCTCAGCAATCTCGATGGTGGCGGAGGCCTCGGTGGGCTGCTTCATGCTGCGGTCCACATCGGGAAACCGTCCCTGCGTGTCGATGGCCAGCCAGAATGTAAAGCATCCTGCGCGCAGGCACACATGCAGGTCGGTGCGTGCGACCTGGACACGTGCGGGGCGCGGCAGCTCCCGGCTGCCGAACACGGTTGTAGGTGTTACGAGCAGGTGGCCCGGCCAGGGAAACGTGAAACCACCCTGCAGCAGAAGTTGCCGCCCGTCCGTAGCCACCACTTGTCCGGAATCACCCCGCAGCTGCCACCGATGGAGTGCGTACCGCGAGGCCTCGCGGTCAGCCGTCTGTGTGGCGGCCTGCAAGGCATCGAGCAGTTCCCCAGGGTTGTCGGACCACGATGCGGGTGTGGGCGGAAAATCCGCGGAGGCCGTGACCAAGGGGTACCGCCGCAGTTGAGGTACGCCTTCATCCGTCCAGCTGGCCAGCACCTCGTCGGGGCTCGACCGTTCTATCGTGACAAGATCGTGGGTGCGACCCTCGCTTTGCGTCAGCAGCTCGACCGGCACTGTGAGCGTCTCGGGCGCAAAGGGCCGCGGGTCACAGAACTCAACGGCCGCTGCGGATGTGCCGGCTCGCAGACGCAAGCCGTGGGTGTCGGCCTGTATCTGGATGGGTACCGGGCCGCTACCTCTGGCCGAGCCATTCAGCGTGCGCAGGAAGACGGCCCGGACCTGGCGCGCTTGGAAGCGAGTAAGGGTAATCAAGTAATCGACTCCTGGGTGAAGAGTGGTAGGTGTGCCCTGGCGTCTTGCAGAGATCAACTGGCGAAGAAACCTGGTCGTCAATCTGGAAACACGTGGCCTGCAATGGGTCCCAGCGTTATGCATCAAGCCCTTCGGAAGGTCCTTCTGCCCGCGTTTACGCCCTGTCCGCATTTCGACGGCACTTGTCGTAAGATGCGCTGGTGTCCCGAGTCGGGGTATGTTCCCCGCGGCTTCTGTGGCGCCATGGGAAAACTATCCGAGGTGCGCCTGGTGCTCGTATTCGCTGAGCCGGGTGATCCTCGCCAGGGCGAGGTCCATTCCGACATCGACACAGCGACCGAGTTTGCCTTGTCCAGCTTTGAATCCGGTGTAAGCCCATTCCATCAAAACGTGCGGCGGATTTTGGACCTGTGCTTCCCAGGTTTGAGTTTCCGCGAGCAAATGCGATACGCATGGCTGACCGAATCGGTGCTGTGTTCTGCGCCGTCCTCGACCGCCCCCGTGCGGCGTAGCATCGCCGATAAGTGTGTGCACAGTTACCTCCTTCCACAGTTGGCGTTATTCCCGAAGGCAAAGGTGGCTGCACTTGGCTCCAAAGCACAGACTCGCCTGACCGCCGCAGGTATCAACTTCATCCCTGCATTTGCCGCCGCGCCGCCTGGCTGCTATCAAAATGGTGCCCTTGAGTCGTGGAAGAACTTGGCAGCCTGTGTCCGCCCACGCAGGTAGTTGGCCGGGCGAGCCGGATCAGGCGGCGTGATACGAATAAGAAAACGTAAGGCACGCCGGCGTGGTCTCTCACCGCGGGCGGCGTCCTTGCCGCCCGCGATTGCCACGTGCGGGTCACGCGGAAAACAGCGCCACGCGGCTGCCTTCCAGTTCGTCCCAGTCCACGGTCAACGGTTCGCGCGCGTCGTCGTAGCCATCCTGTTCCACGGGGCCGCGCGTCAGTGGCACGAATCCCATGCCGGCGATGATGGCGAGCGATTCGCCCGTGGCGCGGGCTACTTCATAGTCCAGTTCACGTTGAGTCATCGAAGTGTCCTTTGGTTAGGAAAGGGCAGATGGAAGTCGACAGGGAAGACGGCCCCGCGCACGACGCGGGGGCTGCAGCGCAGGCCGTGGCCTGCGCCGCCGGAGGCCGACAGGAAGAGCTCACGAAGGCTGGTCCGGTGCCGACGAAAGCAGCGTTCCGCGTTTCATCACCGCGGGTCGAGCACACGCGTCCGCTGCCAGGGCTGCCGGTCCTGTCGGCCGCGGTGCTGGGCTACTGCGGCGGCCGAGCCTTCTCGGCGAAGGCCCGTTGGACGTCGAGCCGGGACAGCAGCACGAGGGCCCAGATGCCGAACGGCACGCCCACGAAGAAGCAGTAACAGGGCAGGCAGGCCAAGACGGCCGCTGCCAGGGACCAGCGATAACTCGCCAGTTGCTGCAACTGCAGCGCTCCGTAGAGTACGGCTATGCCCAGCGCAAACGTCAGCAGCATGAAGACGACGCCGAACACGACCTCGAGATCGCTTTGCGGCGGCAATTCCAGGGCCTGGGGGAATAGCAGGCTGGGCAAGAACAAGAAGGCCGTGAAGAAAGTCAGGCCGCCGGTCACCATCAGGCCGTAGGCGGGCACCTGCACGCGTTGGCAGGCTGCCGTAACCGACTGGCTGGCGGCGGACGGGCCGCTGGGCAGCGTTACGGGTGAAACAGGCGGCGGAGGAGGAGGAGGCGCAGCCGAGGCGGCCCAGGCCGTGAGACGGAGCTGAAAAGTACGCTGGCAGTGCGGGCACACGACCCGCTTGGAAATCATCGGATCCTGGGTGACCAGCACTTGTTGGCCACAATGAGGGCAGTTTACGACCGAAGACATGGTAGTCACCCCTGGGCAAAAGAGTGGGAGGCATGGGGAAACGCGGACGCCCACGCAGGGCTCGCGACGCGGGGCAAAGCAGGTAGGGATAAGGAGTGGTCGAAGACCACACGGGCACCGGGGCCTGGGGTGCCCACAGCGAGAGCCCGCGTCACTGCGGAGCCGTTACTTGCTCGCTTGCAGGGGGGACGGCCGCCAGCCAGTGGTCATGCAGCCAGCGCAGCTCGGCGGCCAGCGCCGCGCTCCGTGTGGCAAAGGGGCCCAGCACCGGACCACCCACCGGCGCCAGATCGGCCTGCCAGCCGCCCTGGCCCGTCGGCTCTACATGGGATCCCCGCCGGATTTCCAGACGGCCTAAGGTGGCCAGATCCAC
>JBFWYF010000154.1:0-10917 GCA_050186685.1 Pirellulaceae bacterium | reverse complement strand
GCGATACGCTGACAACCACGTGAAAAAGCCGAGTAGGAAGATCATCGCCACGATGGGCACGTTATCCGGCTTCGTGACAATCGACGCAAAGTCGGGATCGGTTATCGAAAGCCCCATGAATAACAGGGCCAGATTCAACAGCGTCCACGCGACCATGGGTTGTACGAGGAAGCGACGCAGCAGGAAGGCAACCGTCAGCACGACGAATGTGCCCAGTGTGTACGTTTCGGGCTTCATCAATGCGTCGATGCCATCGCGGACCGACTGGTGGAGACCGAGGTACCGCACACCGCCACCCAGCGCGATCCCGCCCATCACGGTGAACGCCAGGGACACGACCAGCCATACGTGGGCGGTCGTCAGGTAACCCAGCGGTGTGAGCAACAAACGGGTGGCGCGGCCGCTCGTCCAGAGATGGAAAGCGGCGTAGGCATTCATGAATGCCATCGCCAGGAAATACAATCCGACGAACCCGGAGATGTGATGAAGAAATTCTTCGGGGTTGACTGGACCGTGCATAGGGTTTCGGGGGTCAGGGTGCAGGGTTCAGAAAGGGGTCGTGCGCCAGCTCACCGCGCGGGTTGCATACACGAATGCGGGGCGGCTCGCTCACAACGGGGCACTGATGCCCCCGTCCTTGCGAACACGCCAGAAATGAATGGCCAACAGGAGCGACACCGCCAACGGAATGGCGACACAGTGGAGCACGTAAAATCGGTTCAGCGTCTCTTCGCCAACGAACCGCGCGCCCAGCAGCCCGAAGCGCGCGTCGGAGGCGTTCGTGATCATGTCGATACCATCGAGGGTCAACAGGGCGGCGCCGGGGCCTTCGTGGCCCAGGAACGGCGTGGCTCGCGCCATGTTGGATCCGACGGTGATCGCCCAGATCGCCAGCTGATCCCAGGGGAGCAGGTAGCCCGTGAACGACAGGAGCAGCGTCAGCAACAGCAGGATAACGCCCACCACCCAGTTGAACTCCCGCGGCGGTTTGTAGCTGCCCGTCAGGAAGACGCGATACATATGGAGCCAGACGGTGATGACCATCGCGTGGGCACCCCACCGGTGCAGTTCGCGCAGAATCCCCAGCGAGGTGACGTCCCGGAGCGCAAGGATGTCGGTGTAGGCCCACTCCAGCGTCGGGCGATAGTAGAACATCAATAAGACGCCGGTCACGGTCTCGACGAGAAACAGGAAGAACGTGACTCCTCCCATGCACCAGGTGAAGCTCAGGGCAATCCCCTGCTTCTTGATCGACACGGGATGCAGGTGCAGGAAGAAATTCGTCAGCATCACCACGATGCGATTGCGCCGATCCAAGGGCGCCGGATGACGAAAGACACTCTTCCAGATCTGCGACTCGCGGATGATTTCGTCTAACGCGGGCATGTCCAGCTTTTCTTCCGGGCATCAAAAGGAGGGAGGGAGGCTCACACACCGAGTCGACCGAATGTTCTCAGACCGGGACGTACGAATTCGTATCCCGCCACTGTCCCATTTCTTCCTTGAACCTGCGGCTCTTGTCGACTTCGAGCTGGCCGTCGTCCGAAATGCGGATCGCGTAGCGTTCCAGGGGACGCGGCGCGGGACCTTCGAAGTTGATTCCATCCTTGTAGAACCCACTGCCGTGGCAGGGGCACTTGAACTTCTGCTCACCTTCGAGCCAGTTGGGCGTGCAGCCGAGGTGCGTGCAGACGGTCTGCAAGGCATAGATCTGGGGGGCGCCGTCGTACTCGTAACGGACAATCCAGACACCGAACTGCGGGACAAATTTCGTCTGCACCTGCCCAGGGGCCAGCTCGTCGGGAAAACCGACTTTGAATTTCGTAGGTGGCTCGATCAGGATGTTGGGGAACATAAAACGAGCCAACCCGAGCGCCCACAGGTTCGCGGTCACTGCCAGGGAGCTGAAGCCGATGGCGAGCGCCGATCCGGAAAAGGCGGCCAACATGCCTACCAGGAAGCCGCGGCGGTCATCGGCGGCCGCTCGAGCGGCCGGCCGCGCGAGGGCGTAGGCCGGCTTGTCGGGCATGGGGGGCGCTTCTTTCTTCTTTCCCTTCGTCGCCTGATCGGCCAGCTTTTCCCGCGCCGCAGCTTCGGCCTTGGAAATCGGCCCCGGCTTGGCCGCTCGCACCGCCGCCAGAATGCTCGCCGTATCCTTGGGGCCGCCGGCTGCCGGCTTGGCCGCGGCCTTTTCCGCAGAGGCCGCCTTTGCGGCCGGAGCTGGCTTGGGAGCCGCCTTCTTTTCCACCTTCTCGGCCGGAGCTGTCGCGGCCGGAGCGGGACCACTCGGCTTACCGCCGCGCGCCGCTGCCAGTATGTCCGCCGTACTCATCGCTCCCGGCTTGGCCGCCGCGGCTGGTTTCGCGGCCGCCGCTGGCTTCGCGGATGCCGGCTGGGACGCCCCAGCCGGAGTACTCGCCGCCCCCGCAGGCTTGCCACCCCGCGCCGCTGCCAGAATGTCCGCCGTGCTCATCGGCCCTGCCGGTTTGGCTGCCGCCGTCTTGGCTGCTGCCGTCTTGGCTGCGGGCTGGGCCGCGGCCGGCGCATCACCCATCGACGGACTCTCCGCGGACGGATTCTCGCGGGATGAAGGCGCCGGTGCTGCCGCTGCACCGCTCTCACTCGCTCCACCCTGGCCGTCCGCTCGCCGGCACGCCGCCAGAATGTCCTCAACCGACATGTTCTTCTTGTCCGCCATATCCTGTTCCAGCCACTCGCATGGACGGAGATTAGGAAACCGAGACGACACGCAACAAGCTGGATCGCCGCTTGCACTTCAGCACACGCAGGTCAATCCGACTGCAGGACGGTCGCTCGCGACGACCGCTCAGAATGTCCGCCGGCACGGGAATCCCAACGTTGTAGCCGGGGCTGGTCGCTTGTCAATCCGACAATTCCGACCTACACGCTACCGCACTCGGCAGTTGCGTCCCAGCACCGCGACAATTTGCCGCAGGGGCAGCCGCCACGGGGCGCCCGCTGGCCAAGCCGCCTGGCCTGTGGTGTACTGATGGCGCGGGTTGAGCGCGCGAAGGAGGCGATCGATGAAGGTACTGATTATTGGCAATGGAGGGCGCGAGCACGCCTTAGCTTGGAAGATCCGGCAGAGCCCGCGCGCCGATCGGGTCTTCGTCGCCCCAGGTAATGCCGGCACGGCACTCGATGTGGAGAACGTCGACATCCGCGCCACCGACATCCCGAAGCTTGTCCAGTTTGCTCGCGAAAACCGAGTGGAACTAACCGTGGTGGGCCCCGAGGCCCCGCTGTGCGAAGGTTTGGTCGACGCGTTCGCCCAGGCTCGGCTGCGTACGTTTGGACCGTCCAAGGCTGCCGCGCAACTGGAGGGGAGCAAAGTCTTCTGTAAGCAGTTGTTGCGCAGTGCGGATGTCCCGTCCGCCGATTTTCAAGTCTTCCGTGATCCTGACCACGCAACCCGATTCGTGGTCAATCGTTACCCCAACGAAGATGACACGGTGCCGCTGGTCGTCAAGGCGGATGGGTTGGCCGCCGGGAAAGGCGTCGTGGTCTGCTCGAGTCGCCGGGAAGTGCTCGATGCTATCGACCGCATTATGCGGCGCCGCGAGTTCGGAGATGCGGGCCGGGAAGTGGTTCTTGAAGAGCGCCTGGACGGCCGCGAAGCCAGCGTCCTGGCGTTGACGGATGGCCGGACCCTGTTGACGCTGCCCCCCTGCCAGGATCACAAGCGGGCCTTCGACGGCGACCGCGGTCCCAACACGGGAGGAATGGGGGCCTATTGCCCCGCACCTTTGGTCAGTGACGCAACTTTGCGGTGGGTCGAAGAGCACATCCTGGTGCCCACGATCCATACCATGAAGCGATCGCGGCATCCCTTTCTCGGCGTCCTCTATGCGGGTGTGATGCTCACGCATCAGGGCCCGAAGGTACTGGAATATAACGTGCGTTTCGGCGATCCGGAGTGCCAGCCTTTGCTGATGCGCCTCAAGTCCGACTTGCTGGACATCTTGGAAGCTACGGTCGACGGACGGCTGGAGGAAATGACGCAAGTGGCATGGGATCCCCGCCCCGCCGTCTGTGTGGTGATGGCGAGCGAAGGGTACCCCGGCGAATATGCGACGGGGCAGCCCATCCGCGGCCTGGACGAGGCCGCGAAGTTGCCGGACGTCAAGGTCTTTCACGCGGGTACGCGACTGCAGGACCGTCAGGTGGTCACGACCGGCGGACGTGTTCTGGGAGTCACCGCGCTGGGGGACACGATTGCCGCGGCGAAGCGGCAGGCGTATGCCGCCGTCAAGTGCATTCGCTGGGAAGGAGCCTGGTGCCGCAAAGACATTGCCGACCAGGCGATCTCGATCGGCTGAAAGGAACCGCTTCGCCCGCTCCGGCTGGCATCGCCGTGGTGGACGGCCGGTATCGGATTTGCTCCGGCGACCAGGGATGCGCTGCGCTCTCGTCGTATGAGTGAAGCGTCGAGGGGCCTGGATCATTCCCTACAAAACGCCCGGTCCTCCGCAACCGGGACGTCGCGTCCGATGCTGCGCGGCGAGAAAACCGAGGAGCTAAAGATGTCGACGCGATCGGGGCCGAGGACTCGGCCTGCCCCTGTTGTCCGCTCCGGCCATGTGACAGGCGGCGAGCCGCTTCTCCGCCACGGATTCCGCCGTGACGGCGAGGGAGGAGCGTGGCGCGTATGGGCTCCCCGCGCCGAACAGCTCGACCTGGTGTTGCTGACCGAAACCGAGCGTCAGGTGGTGGCAATGGAGTCAGCGGGGGAAGGGTGGTATGTCCATAGCGAGAGCCACGTGCCGGAAGGGCAGCGTTATCTGTTTCGATTGCCCAGTGGCCGTGAGCTTCCCGATCCGGCTGCGCGCTGGCAGCCGGACGGCGTCCATGCGCCGTCTGCCGTCTGGAGCGGCGTCCAAGCCCGCTGGTCGGATAGCGCCTGGTCGGGCCTCCCTCTGGGAGAGCTTGCCATTTACGAACTGCACACAGGCACGTTCACGCCAGAAGGTACCTTCGCCGGGATCTCCCGTCGGCTCGACGAGCTGCGTGAACTCGGCGTGAACTGCATCGAAGTGATGCCTGTGGCTCAGTTCCCGGGGCATCGCGGCTGGGGCTACGACGGCGTTTATCCGTATGCGGTCCAGCAGAGCTATGGGGGGCCTGAGGAATTGGCCCGGTTGGTGGACGCCTGCCATACGGCCGGACTCGCGATCCTGCTGGATGTCGTCTACAACCACCTGGGACCAGAGGGAAATTATCTGTCCGAGTTTGGTCCGTATTTTACGTCCCGCTACGGTACTCCGTGGGGAGCCGCGTGGAACTACGACGCGGAAGGATCCGACCACGTGCGCGCCTACGTGCTGGACAATGTCCGCTACTGGCTGCGTGAATTCCATTTCGATGGTCTGCGGCTCGACGCCGTCCAGGAGATTCACGACGAGAGTGCGAAGCACATTCTGCAGGAGATCCAGGAAGTCGCGGACGAGGAGTCCGCGCGGTTGGGGCGCGTCCTACACATCATCGCCGAGAGCAACCAGAACGACGTGAAGCTGCTGCGAGAACCGGCACACGGCGGCTACGGGCTGAATGCCCAGTGGAGCGACGACTTCCATCACACCGTTCATACGCTGCTCACCGGCGAGCGCGACGGGTATTACTCGGATTTCGGCGATCCCCCCCAGCTGGCCCAGGCAATAAACCAGGCATTCGTGTATGACGGGCAATATAGTTCGTATCGGCGGCGGCACTATGGGACTTCCGCGAAGGGCATGGCGCGCGAGCGATTTGTGGTGTGTGTTCAGAATCACGATCAGACGGGGAACCGGGCGCTGGGCGAGCGTTTCGGGGAACTGCTGACGCCGGCTCAGCAACGGTTGGCGGCGGGGACGCTGCTGCTAAGTCCGTATACGCCGCTGCTCTTCATGGGCGAAGAATACGGCGAATCCCGGCGGTTTCCGTTTTTCTGCGAGTTCAGCGACCCGCAGCTGGTCGAAGCGGTACGGCGGGGGCGGCGCGAAGAGTACGCCGCGTTCCCGTGGCCCGACCAGTTGCCGGATCCCCACCTTGTCGCCACATTCGAGTCGGCCTTGCTGAGCTGGGAGTGGGAGGTCCAGGCGTCGCGAGCGGGTCTGCGCCACTGGTACCAGGATTTGCTCCGCAGCCGGCGTCTATGGCCGCGACTGCCCGACACGGTGCAGCAACCGGCGAGATGGCTTGATAGTGCCGTTTCTCCTGTCACGTCACACGATCGGGCGGCCACGGAGCCGGCACTGGTGACTTCGTCGCCGGCTGGAGGTGCCGGCGTGCTGAAGCTCGTGCGCTATGCTCCCCAGGATGACGCGCCGCCGTCCCTATGGGCCTACTTGAATTTTCATTCACGACCGGTGGAGTTGCCCGAGGACGAAGTGGGGGCGGATGCCCAGCTCCTGCTGAGCTCCGAGTGGCCGCGGTACGGCGGCGCGCGGCCAGACGACTCGTGGGTACCGGTCGGCGGCCCCTGGCGTCTGCGCGCTTACGAAGTGCTGGTGTTTGCGGATCGACGAAGGAGGACTGCGTGGCAAATCGTCTGACCCCTGCCCTGGACCGCGACGATTCTGCGCGGCGAAACGATATGTGGGAGGCCCCGTCGGTCGACCCGTCGTCCCGCGCCCAACCGTCATCGGGATCACTCCCGCCGAAGTCCCAGGCGGTTCGTGACGGAGCGGAGACGACGGTGCCGGAAGTGGTACGCCGCGTCCAGGAGATTATCGAGCAGACGCCGTTGCCGGTCGCCACCTACCGGCTGCAATTTTCCCGAGATTTCACGTTTGCCGACGCCACGAAGCTCGTTCCCTACTTGCACAACCTCGGCATCTCGCACGTTTATGCCTCGCCGTACCTGCGCTCGACCAAGGGCAGCCAGCACGGATACGACATTGTCGACCACACGCGGCTGGATCCGGAGCTGGGTACCGACGCGGACTTTCATGCCCTGGTCGGGGCGCTGCGGGCACACCGCATGGGACATTTGCTGGATCTCGTTCCCAACCATATGGGAATCGGTTCCGACGAAAACAGCTGGTGGCAGGATGTGCTCGAGAACGGGCCCAGCTCGCCCTATGCCGGTTTCTTTGACATCGACTGGAAGCCGCTCAAACCGGACCTGACGAACAAGGTGCTCTTGCCGGTGCTGGGCGACCAGTTCGGTGCGGTACTCGAATCCCAGCAATTGGTGCTGCAGTACGCCGACGGTGCCTTCACGCTGCAGTACTACGGGCGCTCCTTCCCGATCGCGCCACGTTCCTATGCGATGATCTTGAAGCACCGTCTGGAAGAGTTGCAGCGGCGGTTGGGCGAGGACCACCCGCATTTGCTCGAGTATCAAAGCATTGTGACGTCAATCGGGCACCTGCCCGGGCGGGATGTGGTCGATCCGCAGAGCGTCCTCGAGCGTCAGCGCGAAAAGGAAGTCGTCAAGCGGCGACTGCAAAGACTGGGCGACGAATCGCCACTGGTCCTCCAGTTCATCCGCGAGAACGTCGCGGAGTTTAACGGGCGCGCGGGCGACGCTCGCAGCTTCGATCTGCTCGATGCACTGCTGAACGATCAAGCCTATCGCCTCTCCTACTGGCGCGTGGCCGCGGACGAGGTCAACTATCGTCGATTCTTCGACGTCAACGAGCTCGCCGCCGTCTGCATGGAGAACCCGCAGGTTTTCGAGAGAACGCATGCCCGCGTGATGCAGCTGCTGTACGACGGCCAGCTCGACGGGTTGCGGATCGATCATGCCGACGGCCTGTACGATCCCACCGGATACCTGTGGGATCTGCAGCGCTGCCGATTCCGGCAGCTGTGCCGCAAGGTCTGGCTCGAACTCCGGGACACCACGGGCCTCGCCGCGACGGAACCATCACCCGACGAGTGTGAGAAGTGGCTGAGGGTGTTCGACAAGGATCGGGAGGAGTTCGGCGCTCGCCGCCAGAGCGGCCAGCCGACACCCTTGTCCCGTCCCGTGTACATCGTGGTAGAGAAGATTCTCGAAGGCGAAGAGCCCTTGCCCGGGGATTGGCCCGTGCACGGCACGACGGGTTACGAGTTTCTGAACATGGTTAACGGCTGGTTCGTGTGCGGTCGCCACGACCGGCAATTCGACCGGATCTACCGCCAGTTCACGCGTGAGCGCCGCGACTTCGAAGAGCTGGTGTACCATTCCAAGCGGCTGATTATGCGGGTGTCGATGGCGGGAGAATTGAATCTGCTGGGGCACCAGCTGGACCGCCTGTCGGAGCACGACCGGCGTTCGCGCGATTTCACCGAAAACGGCCTGACGCATGCCTTGCGGGAAATCGTCGCCTGTTTTCCCGTCTACCGCACTTACACACGCGAGCCCCGCGTACTGGAGCGGGACCAGCGCTACATCCATCAGGCCGTCTCCCGAGCGAAGCAACGCAACCCGGCCGTGAGCCAGGCCGTGTTCGACTTCATTCAAGACGTCCTGTCGCTGAAATATTGCGAGTCGGCATCGCCCGGGGTGCAGGCCAGCGTCCTGGAGTTCGTGCGCCGGCTGCAGCAATTCACCGGTCCCGTAATGGCCAAGTCCGTAGAAGACACGGCCTTCTACAACTTTCATCGGTTGATTTCTCTCAACGAAGTCGGAGGCAATCCGCAACAGTTCGGAATGGAGACGGAGGACTTTCATGCCTTCAATCTATCCCGGCTGCGGAACCAGCCCGCCGCGCTGTCGGCGACGGCCACCCACGACACCAAGCGGGGCGAGGACACGCGTGCCCGAATCAACGTGCTGTCCGAAATGCCGCAGCGTTGGAAGGATCATGTGCTGCGCTGGGCGCGGTGGAACAAGCGTAAGAAGACTAAGGTCGATGGCGAACCAGCTCCGAGCCGAGCGGACGAGTATCTGCTGTATCAGACGCTGGTGGGTACGTGGCCCTTTGAGGCTCCCCGAGGACCAGCGCTTACGGAGTACCTCGCGCGGCTGCATCAGTACATGACGAAGGCCTTGCGGGAAGGAAAGGCCCATTCCAGCTGGATCGCGCCGAACGAGGCTTACGAGCGAGCCACGCTCGATTTCCTGACGGCGATCCTGGCGGACGAGCCCTTGACGGGATTCCGGACGGACTTCGAGCCCTTCGCGACTCAAGTCGCCTGGGCCGGAATCTGGAACTCGCTGTCGCAGACACTGCTGAAGCTGGTTTCTCCGGGAGTACCGGACGTCTTCCAGGGAACCGAACTGTGGGACTTCAGCCTGGTCGATCCGGATAACCGAAGGCCGGTGGATTACGCTCGGCGGAGTGAGATCCTCACGGAACTGGATACTCCGGCGGAAGGCTCTCCGTCCCGCGCCGAGCGGGCTCGGGAGCTGGTGGCCGCCGCCCCGGATGGTCGGATCAAACTGTACCTGATGGCGGCGGTACTGCGCTGGCGGCGCGAGCATCCGGAGCTGTTTGCCGCAGGCGATTACATCGCCCACGAGACGCGGGGACAGCATGCGCGACAGTTGTTGGCGTTGACGCGGCGTTCCGGCGACCTGGCGTTCACGGCCGTTGTTCCCCGCTGGACGACGACTTTGTGCGAGGCTCCGGGGCAGCCTCCGCTGGGACTGGCATGTTGGGAGGATACGCAGGTTGTCCTGAGCGGCGACTTGGCAACTTGGCACTGGCGGGACTTGATCACGGGCCGCGATTTCGCCGGAGCCGCGCTGGAGGTAGGCGAGGTGCTGGGCGATTTTCCTGTGGGTGTCCTGGTGGGCTCATCTTCCTGACGCCCGGCAATCTCCCCTCTTACGCCTTCCGGTCACGCCCGGGCAGGCGGCCGCGGCCATGCTAACTCAAGGAGAGACATTCATGTCCGAAGGTTGGTATCGTGACGCCATTATCTATGAACTGCACGTGCGTGCGTTCCACGACAGCGTCGGGGATGGCGTCGGTGATCTGCGCGGTCTGACACAGAAGCTCGACTATTTGAGCGACCTGGGCATCACCGCCATCTGGGTTTTGCCGTTTTACCCTTCGCCGTTGAAGGATGACGGGTACGACATCGCGGACTATACGAACATCAATCCCAGCTACGGTTCGCTGGATTCGTTTCGGGAACTGCTCGACGCGGCCCACGCGCGGGGACTGCGCGTCATTACCGAATTGGTGCTGAACCATACCTCCGATCAACACCCCTGGTTCCAGCGGGCGCGGCGTGCACCTCCTGGCAGCCCCGAGCGAGACTTCTACGTGTGGCACGATACGCCGACGAGATTTCCTGAAGCCCGCATCATCTTTCAAGACTTCGAAGCCTCGAACTGGACGTACGATCATCTCGCCAAAGCATACTATTGGCATCGTTTCTATTCCCACCAGCCAGACCTGAACTACGACAACCCGGCAGTCATTAACGCGATCCTGCCGCTCGTCGACTTCTGGTTCAGCCTGGGCGTCGATGGAATGCGGCTCGACGCCGTACCCTATCTGTACGAGCGGGAGGGGACGAACTGCGAAAACCTCCCGGAAACGCACGCGTTCCTGAAACGATTGCGGCAGCACGTCGACGAGCGGTATCCGGGGCGCATGCTCCTGGCCGAGGCGAATCAGTGGCCGGAAGATGCCGTGGCCTATTTTGGAGAAGGGGACGAGTGCCACATGGCCTTCCACTTCCCCGTCATGCCGCGGCTGTTCATGGCGATGCATATGGGGGACCGGTTCCCGATCGTCGACATCATGCAGCAGACGCCTCCTATTCCGGCCGGATGCCAGTGGGCGATGTTCCTGCGCAACCACGACGAGCTGACGCTGGAAATGGTGTCGGACGAGGAACGGGACTATATGTACCGTGCCTTCGCCCACGACCGGGTCGCGCGCGTCAACCTGGGCATCCGCCGGCGACTGGCTCCGCTGCTGGGCAACAATAGTCGGCGTATCGAACTGATGAACGGCCTGCTGTTTTCCCTGC
>JBFWYF010000153.1:0-10934 GCA_050186685.1 Pirellulaceae bacterium | reverse complement strand
CTCAGCCACGCACTGGAGATAGGGTCCGAAGTCTACGATTGGACCGCTCGTCTAGAGCGATAAATACGTTTCCCCGGGCAGATTTTGTGTCGGGTCCGCGCCGCGGTTTGACATGACAGATTCCGCGCGGAGACCGGGATTGGCCCAGACGACGGCGACCGCCCCCTCTTACAACAGCGCAGTGGCGGGAATGTTCGGTTTAGCCATTCGAAAACCATCGACCCGCTGAACACCATCCCCCCGAAACCTCATCAAGTGTGCCGAGAATTGTATGCCCTACTATTTCACCTGTCCGAAGTGCAACGGAAAAAACTACGGATATCGGAATGCCCCGACGGGCTCGAGTTATTATGACAACAACCAATGCACCCAATGCGGCGAGAAGGGACTTTTCTGGGTCGCGAACGAGCAGACGGCCAACCGGCTGACGCAGCAGCTGGGGACGCCGCGCACTAAGATTGCCGTGGGCGCGACCGAGTCGTCCATTCCCTACATGGATCCCCAGGTGGCAACGGGCAATACCGCTAAGGTGCTGTCCCGGATCACGGCCCACGCCACGCTCGTGGCACCGTACAGTCAAGGCGAACGCTGCAAGGCATTCACCCCCACGGTTACGGCCGTCGGGGAAGGGCAGTGTGCCGGTCAGTGCCTACACTGGATTCGCCGCGTGCTGCAAGGTGGACGGGAAGTCTATCTCGTTCCCCGCGAGAAGAATGGCGCGACTCGCACCGACCAGCAGCTGGTCAATAAGCAGAAGAAGCAGCACCTGATCGGGGCCAAGACCCAGGTGATGCTGGACCGGGCCAAACAAGACGTTCCCGAGCAACGCATCGCGGAAATCGATCGGCGGATTCAAGAATTCCTGCGATCGCGCGGAATCACGCTCGTGGGAGATCAGTGGCAGGTCACGTCGAGCTCCCCGGCCGAGCGAACGCTCAAGATGAACCTGATCCGGCAGGCCGAATCGAAACGCGATGCGCTGGTCGAGAAGATGAATCGCGAAGGGATCTTCTCCTACGGCTGGACGGAACTCGCCCGGGAACTCGACGGGGTCGTCGATCGGCACCTGGGGGGCAGCAAGCGGTCGTTCAGCAATATTCTGGCCGTGAAATGCGTCAATCGGCGCGACGGCACTTTCGGCAGCGGCCAGGCCAGCAGCTTCGCCAACGCGGTCATCAACGATGGAGAATTCCTGGCCGGACGCTGTGCGATGCTCTCCGTCGGTTTGCGGGTCGGAATCGGCGAAGGGGGCGGCAGCATCTCCGGCCACGCGATCGCCTGCCATTTCAAGTCGCCCGGCGAACTCTACATCTTCGACCCCAATCTGGGCATCTTTCAGTGTACGTCCAAGGATAAATGCCGGCAGGCGCTCACGGCTCTCATGGGCGAAGCCTGGACGCGCGATCTCGGCTGGCAACTGCAGGGAACATTCGGCTACGCCATTTTCCGTGCCAATCGGACCGTGGAACCCTCGAGGCCCGGCGAACGGGAGGTCGACCTCACGGTTTCGGAACCCCGACCCACCACGTTCCGAAACCTGGCCCTGGGTACGATCCCCACCTCGCCGTCGACCACGGCTCCGGTGATGACGTCGTCAACGCCGACGACCACGGGCACGGGCGGCGGAACCACCCCCCAGTTTGCACCCCAGTCGTCCCCGCAACAGGTTGGCTCGGGGAACACCGGTGGCACAAGAGGTGGCCGAGTCGCCGAACTGGCGCGGCGGTTTGCGAAGTAGGCTCTTGGTTCCTCAGTCCCCTCTCCCGGCACTCCGGGAGAGGGCCGGGGGCCCCATGGTGTTCGGACCGTGCCTGGTCGCCACCCGGCAGCCGGGGCCTTATTTTAGCGAGCCCAGATAGGCGAGCAGGTCCCGTAGCTCCTGGTGCGTCAGCTGGGCGTCCAGTCCCTGAGGCATGATCGAAACTCGTCCCGGCTCGATGCGGCCGATGCGGGAACGCGCAATACGCTGCTCGACGCGGTCGGCACCGACCAGATGCACCGCGTCAGCGGCATCGCGTCCGAGCACGCCCGTCAGAACGATCCCATCCGTCGTCTCGACGACGTACGGCTCGTAGCTGCGCACAAAGCTCGCGCTGGGAAACAGTACCGATTCCAGCAGGTCCCGAGGGCTGCGGATGCTCCCGATCTTCGTCAGGTCCGGTCCGACTTTGCCGCCTGTGCCACCGACCGTGTGGCAACTGATACACGCGCCCTTGGTGCCGAAGAATACGCCCCGCCCCTGGAACGGATTTCCTCCGGCCAACACCGGTTCCATTTCGGCCAGCCGCGCCTGTTGCTGCTCGATGTTCAGCTGCAGCTCCCGAACCAGCTCCGCGGCCGATCGCCGCACTTCCTCCGGGTAACGGGCCACGACGGCGCGCACGAAATCAGCCGGAAGGCCCGCGCGACCGGGCGAGTTCCGGACGGCCTGGACGAGCTGGTTTCCAAGTTTGCCGTCGCTGCTTCGTTCGAACGCGGCAAGCAACGACGGCAGCTCCATGGCGCCGACCGACTCGATGGATCCGAGCAGCTCCTGGAGCTGGGCCGGGTTCAGTGGCGCGCGGCCCAGGGCCTGGGCCGCGGCCAGACGCGTCAGCGGTGGCATCGCATCCGTCAGCTGGCTTTGCAGGAAAGTGAACTGGGAAAAGGAAAGTTCGTCCAGCCGGGGCGCTGCCGCGACCGACGCCGCGGTCCGAATTTCGGCCGAACGTCGGGAATCACCGGCGAGCTGCCGCAGCTCGGCATCGCAAACCTCGACACCAAGCGACCGGACCGCCGCGATGGCCGTGAGCACAGTCCCCTCGTCGTGTTGCTTCAGGCAGTTTCGCAGGGCCGCTAACCAGGATTCGGGCAGCGCCGCCAGCGGCGACTGGCCGATCGCTTCCATGACGAACCGGCGCACCGATGCGGACGTAGTGGGCGCGGTCAGCACGGATGCCACGACCTCCTGTAGCTGCGGTTGAGCGCCGAGATTCAGGATCGCGGCTTTAACTAGCTGCCTCTGGCTTTCCGTTAGCTCCGGCTCTCGCAACCACTTTTGCAGCAGTCCCACGACGGCATCGCCCCAGTCCGGTCGCGAGTTGACGACGGCTAGTGCCGCCTGCTGCAGCGCGGCGTCGGGGCTGGCCAGCAGCGGTTCGACCTGCGCTCGTGTCAACCCTCCGTCGGCCATCTGGTCCAAAGCGATCAACGCTGCGCGCTGCACAGCCGGCTCGGGATCGCCCAGGGCCAGGAGCGTGGCGTCTCGGTCCGCAATCTCCAGCAACGCGTAAATCTGTGCGTGCTCCAGAAATCGATCCGAGCCGGGTCGGCACAGGGCTTCCGTCAGCGCCGGGACGCCGGCCGGATGACGAATACGGCCTAGCGCGGTGGCCGCCTGCCGCCGCACGGCGGTGCTCACGTCCGTGATGGCCAAACTGCGGAGTGCCGAAACCGCGCCGGACCAGCGATGCAGTCCGACGGCGTGCCCCGCGGCGAGCCTCACGCTCGGATCCGCGTCAGTCAGCCCCTCTGTGACGGCTTTCAGCCCTTCGGCTGTGCCGATCCGCGTCAGTGCCCACACCGCATTGCGACGTGCCTCGACGTCGTCGGCCTTCTTCAGCGTCTCCCGCAGCATCGCCACGGCGGGCTCACCGCGCCGATGAAGCTCGTGAATGGCGCGATCGCGTACGGCCCATCGCGCGTCGGCCAGTCGGCCGACTAGCTGCCGGGGGTCGGCCGTTTTCCATTCGAGAGCCAGACCCCACGGGTCCGTTACGGGCGGCGCGTTCTGGCGTCGAATGCGGTAGATCGCGCCTGTTCGTTCGGGCTTGGCAATCTGCGACGTAGGGCACCCACGCAGGAACCACCCGCCCGTGTCGATCAACAGCAGGCTGCCATCCGGAGCTTCGACCACATCGGTGGGGTGGAAGTCGATGTCGTTCGACGTCACGAAGTCCTCGAGAGTGCCGCGAAACGTGGCCCCTTCCCGTTGGATGACGTGGCGCTGGATACGGTGCCGATTGAAGTGGGCCGAGAACAGGTTGCCCGTGAACTCGGCCCCCCAACTCGCCCCTCGCATCCGCAACAATCCGGCGGGAGCCACCCACCCCAGGTCGATCATCGCCGGCAAACGCTCGCCCGTATGCTTGAAGTCGGCCGACAGCTCGCGATAGGGAAACAAGCCCCCGTCGATGCAATGTATGATGGCGTCGGTACGTGGCTGGTTTCCGCCATGAAACAGGTTGACTGTGGCGAACGCCTCCCCTTCCGGAGTGAACACGGCTTCGACCGGATTATCCATTCCTCCCGCGCACACAATTTCTGCATCCGTACCATCCGGCCGTATGCGAAATAGCCCGGCCGCCTTGCCGCGGAGCACCTGCCCGTTGGGCTGACGAATCTCGAAGCCGCGCTGGCAATTGGCCCAGTAGAGCCGGCCGTCGGGCCCGAGAAAGGGACCATGAACATCGCAAGCGTTTCCACCGAATTCGATGCGACTCACGAACTCCTGACGCTCGTCCGCGACACCATCGCCGTCGGTGTCGGCGAGCTTCCAGATACTTGGTGCCGAGGCGGTATACAGCACGCCGTCGTACCATAGCGCTCCCATCGGGAACGTCATCTTGTCCGCGAAAACCGTACTCTTGTCGAATCGGCCGTCCCCGTCCGCATCCTCCAACATGCGAATCGCATGCGGCGGGTTCTGCACCAGGATCTCCGACGAACCTTTCAGCAGGTTGAATCCCGACGAGTCGCAGACAAACAATCGCCCGCGATCATCGAAGCCGGCCATCATGGGTCGCTCGACGAGCGGTGGGCCCGCCACCCGCTCGACTTCGAAGCCGGCCGGCACCTCAAAGGGGATGTCATCGGCCGCAGGAGTGTCAGCCGCATCAACAGCGGTTAACGAAGCCAGGACAGCCGGAACCAGGGCCCACGCCGCCCACAGCCGAGAGCAGATGAAAGGTCTCATGGTGGGCCAGCATAATGGCCGGGACCACCTCATGAAAGCGCTGGCCTTGTGCCGCACACAGCAATCTCAGTGCCGACCACCACGCTCAACTCGAGCGCGGATGCCCTTCGCGACTTCCGTTGCCGCTTGCACAACGGGCGGCCACCGCCTTGCCGAACACCGCTTTCAATTCCTGGATGTGGACAGGCTTCACCAGGTGCTCGTCGAAGCCCGCTTCCAGAACTGCCTCGTGGTCCTCTTCACGACCGTGCCCCGTGAGCGCAATCAAGAAAACCTCTTCCTTCTTGAAATGCTCGCGCAGATGTCGCGCTATCTGATAACCGTCGAGAATCGGCAAGCCAATGTCGACCATCGCCACATCCGGCTTGCTCTGCAGGATCAGGTCGAGTCCAGTCTGGCCATCCGCAGCCGTCTCCACGCGATAGCCGTCCAGGGTCAGTAACGCGGCGAGCATTTCGCGGGCATCATCCGCGTCTTCGACGATAGCCAGACGTAACTGCTGCGGATCATGGTCCACGACAGTCACGATGTCCCGGCGAGGTCGTTTGGTCGTGAGCGGCAAACGGATAACGAAATCACTCCCGCAGTCGCGTCCCGCACTGCGCGCTTCGATCTTGCCGCCGTGCAGCTCCACCAGTGATCGGACCAGCGTCAGCCCCACGCCCATGCCGCCCTGGCTGCGATCCAGTGTATCCTCGGCCTGCACAAACATGTCGAAAATGGATTCGAGCTGGTGCGGTGCAATTCCGCGGCCATTATCCCGGACGTGTACGATCGCTTGCCGCGCCTCGTCGCTGACCTGCAACTGGATGTGACCCCCGTCCGGCGTATATTTGATCGCGTTCGTCAGCAGATTCTCCAGGACCTGCAGCATGCGCGCGCGATCGACTTCGACCCACACCGGCTTGTCAGCGGCATCCAGCACCACTTCGTGACGATGCGCTGCGATCGCCGGACTGACCGCCTCGATCGCTTCCTCGCACAGCCGGATCATATCGACGGGCTCGGGACGCAAGCGGATCTTGTTCTGCGACACGCGCGACACGTCGAGCAAATCGTCCAGCAGCGCGGCCAGCTGCGACGCTTGACGGCGAATAACGCCGCAAGGATCCGCAGCGGATTCCGAACCATCGCCGGCCAAACGGCTCACCATCGCTGCCGCCGCGAGAATCGCCGCCAGCGGATTGCGCAGTTCGTGCGACAACGTAGCGAGAAATCGATCTCTTTGTGTCAGCTGGGTTCGCAAGGACGATTCGAGCCTCTTGCGATCCGTGACGTCGAGGACTGCCGACAGAACCGCCACACCCCGCGGTGTACTGAGAGGGCTAAGCCGCACGTCGATCGGAAACTCGGAACCGTCTTTGCGCAGTCCCACCAGGTCTAGCTGTGTCGTCATGGGACGCAAACGCGGATGCTGCAGATAGGTCTGCCGATGTCGAACATGCCGCTGGCGGTATCGCTCCGGCATGAGCATCTCTACCGACTGCCCCAGTAACTCGTCACGGCCATAGCCGAAAATCCGCTCGGTCTCCGAATTGAGCAGCGTGATCTGGCCGTGCCGATCCACCATCAGCATGCCGCTCGGTGCCGCTTCGACCGCATTTCGAAACCGGGCTTCCGCCTGCTTCAAGCTCGTGATGTCGACGAGCGTCATGACGACTCCCGAACGCTCGGTGTCACCCCGGTAGGGCAGAATGCGCATCAGGAATTCGTCTCCGGCCTTCGTGCGGACTTCTTCCTCGTACCGCCAGCCGTGTGACAGGACATTCGCCAGCTTCTCCGGCAAGTCCTGGCACTCGAAGGTGTGCACGAACCCATCTATCCGCCGCCCGATATCGGCCGCAATCAAGTTGAATACCTGCCCCATCTTCGGCGTAAACTTGCGAATGCACAGCTGCTCGTCGAGAAAAATCGTGTGCACATCCGTGCTGACCAGCAGGTTGTCCATATCGTGGGTCAGCTCGGTCAGCTCTGAGATCTTCTTCTGATACTCCGCATTGACCGTGTACAACTCCTCGTTGACGGAGTGCAGCTCCTCGTTGGTCGATTGCAGCTCCTCGTTCGAGGCCAACATCTCCTCATTGGCTGCCTGTAATTCTTCATTGCTGGCTTCCAGCTCCTCGATCGTGGCCTGCAGATTCTCCTTGGTGTGCTGTAACTCCACTTCCAGCGTATTCACGCGTTGGCGTGACGCTTCGGTGACGTCCAGCCGTTCCGGAGGAGCCTCGGGTGCGGGGGCGACCTCGGCCGGCTCGAACGAGACCAACACATAGTTGGCATGCGACTGCCGGGCAGACAACGGAATGGCCGAGACGTGGACCAGCTGTTCGCCGTCCGACGTCACCGCCCGCACGCCGGATAACATAACGCGTTTCTGCTCGCGCAATGCGCGATGGATCGCACCTGCCGTGGCCAGCCGCATGTCGTCGTGCAGCAACTCGAGCACATCCAGCGACGGCTTCCCCCGGCGAAGACGCAGATACCTCGCCGCATCCCCGAACGAGTGCACAATCTCCCGCTGCTCGTTCAGCAGCAGGCTGGGAGCGAGCCGCTGCTCGAGTAGTTCCACGAACAACTCGTTCAACTGCCGGTCCGCAGAGGAGCCACCCGGCAGGAATTCGCTCCGCGTCCGCACTGGCATGCCCGCGAACGGAGTCAGTCGCAGATCGGCCGGGAGCCGCACATCCCGGCGCTTCCGTAGAATCTTCCAGTGCTGGTCGATTACCTCGAACTCGTCCGCGACTTCTCCCGCTGTCTCGCTCGGCCCCAGCATGAGAATGCCGCGCGTCTTCAAGCCGAAATGGAACAAACAGAGCGCTTTTTTCTGGACGACGGCATTGAGATAGATGAGCAGGTTGCGACAGGTAATCAGGTCGAGCCGCGTGAACGGTGCGTCTTTGATCAGGTTGTGCGGCGCAAAGACCACCAACTGCCGCAACTCCGGCGTGACCTGGTACGCATCTCCCTTCGGCACGAAATACTTCGCCAGCCGTTCCGGCGATACGCCGGCTACCGAGCGTTCGCTGTAAATGCCCTGGCTCGCGACGTCCAACGACGCGCGGTGCACGTCCGTCGCAAATATCTTGACGTTAAATGGGCGACCCATCCGTTCGCACTGTTCGTGCACCAGGATCGCCACCGAGTACGCCTCTTCGCCCGTCGCGCAGGCCGCCACCCAGACACGGAACTCGTCGCCCGCGTCCCGTTCACTCATCAAGGCGGGCAAGACGGTCTGTTCCAGTGCCCGAAACGCCTCCTCGTCCCGGAAAAAACTCGTGACTCCAATCAACAGGTCCCCGTACAGCGCGTCCAGCTCCTGCCGGTCTCGTCGCACCAGATCCACGTAGGCCGGCAAGTCCGCTACTTGCGCCAACTGCATGCGCCGCTCCGTCCGCCGCCGCACTGTCGCCGGCTTGTAGTACGAGAAGTCAATCCCGTATGCATCGCGCAGCAGCTGAAACAGCGGCAAGATTCCGTCGGCGTCCGCTGGCACTTCGTCCGCCGGCGATACCCCGCGCGGATCGTGGATGTGCTTCAGCAGGACCACCGGTATCTCCTCCGGCCCACATGTCGCATCCACGACGCCTGTCTCCATGGCACTGCGCGGCATCCCGTCGAAGCGCGCCGTCTCGTCGCTCTGCACGACGACCAGCCCGCCAGCCTTGTCGATGTCGCGGATGCCTCGCGATCCGTCGCTCCCCGTTCCCGACAACACGACTGCGATCGCCGCGTCCCCACGGTCCCTCGCCAACGAACGGAAGAACTGATCGATCGGCAACGTCAGCTCGTCCGGAGGACCCTTGTCCGTCAGGAGCAGCTTGCCGTCCGAAATGATCATCTCCTTGCCCGGTGGCATTAGATAAATCGTATTCGCCCACACCGGCATGCCGTCTTCCGCCGCAAAGATCGGCATCTTCGTCCAGCGCGCCAGCAACTCGTCCATGAGGCTTTTGAAATCGGGCGATAGATGCTGGACGACCACGAAGGCCATGTCCGTGTCCGGCGGCATCCGGCTGAACAGCCGCTCCAGTGCCTCCAGCCCGCCGGCCGATGCCCCGATTCCCACGACGTGACTCGGCAATTGACCCGTCACGAAGGCGGATTTCGGACGCGCTACACTCCGCCGAACACCTGGCGGCGACGCATCCGGCGCAGAGTCTCCCACAGCGAATTCTCCTCTTCGCAAGCACGCTGCCGAGCGTCGACTGCGAGATTGTAACCCGCTATCACAATTGTGCTAGCGTAAAGTTGCGATATTCCCCCCGCCGTGGTACGCCGCTTGAGGTGCAGTGGTAATGTGCGGCGATTGGATAAAAAGGCCGCCGCTACAGCTGATCGAGCAGCTCGCCTAACCAGAGGAGCGCTTCGTCGTAACCGCCCTCGCCCTCGTAGCTGGCGAGGGTCTGCCAATCTTCGCTGCGTTCGATTTCCAGGTGTGCCAACGGCCGGTTCCCGCTGCTTAGCAGTGCCTGCATCCGTTTGACACACTGGTGAGCCAGATCGACGAACCGGCGATCGGCGATCGACTGAAGCTGTTTTTCGATCTGCATGACGGTGGGATACCAGGACTCCCACACCAGTCGTTCGCCGATGGCAATGTGCTGAAACTGGTGGAATGGCCGGCGAGTGCGCTGGGCGCGGATAAACGTATCCAGGGCGGGGTGAAGCAGGAACACGGACGAATCCGGCCAGTCGGTACTACCGGCCGCGAGCGGATCGTGAGGGCGGCGGAAGCGCTGCCGCATGACGCCCAACTCCGGGTCCGGTTCCACGACTCCGAGCAACCCCGCGAAGTAGAGGTCTCGGAAGGGATGAAAGATCTCGCTGGAGTCCTCGCCGAAGTGTTGCAGCGTGCCGGGAGCCAGCCCGTTGAATTCCTCGCACGCACGGATGGCGTCCGTCTTGTTCAGGATGTTGGCGGGGATCAGTGCCAGGAAACGCAGGCGCGCTTCGCGATCTCCCAGGCAGTTCAGGAATACCTGCACTTCATCGAAGATGTTGCCCACGAGCACCGTCGAGCCCGTATGTTGGACGATCTCGCGCAGGCGGCTCTCATTCAACGTGCTCCGACGAGACGAGATTTCCGAGGCGATGGCCACGAGGTCGCGAGGTCGCCCCCAGGTGTGGCGGCGAACATAGCTGAAGCAGTCCTCGGGGGCGGGACGACGGCCGTGGCGGACGACGTTCATCCCCAGGAATTCGGTGAAGGTGCGGCAGCCTTCATAACACTGCACGAGTTGGTCCAGCAGCGCCTGGAGCTCCTCGTCGGTATAGTTCAAATTCGTGGTGGCTGCGAACAGGTTTGACTTGATGTCCGACTGATAATTGGCAAACGCCTCCTGCCGGATCGAGGCATAAATCTTCACGTGGCTGTTGGCATTCATGGCTTCCCAGGCCGCTTCGATCAAACCGGCCTGGATGGCGATCCACGCGTCGCGCGACAAGTGGCGAATCGCCTGATCGACTTTGTCGACGAACATGCAGATCCCGCCGTGTAACTGCCGCATCTTCTGATCGAGGAAGTTTTCCGTCGTATCGATCAACCGGTTCAGTTCACTGACGCGCAGGGCTGTCAGTTCCTTGAATACGACCGTCGGCTGGATCTTGGCACCGGCCAGCCAGCGCCCGATGCGGTCCGGGAACGCGTCGAGTTCGCCGGCCTCGTCCGGATCGATAATTCCCGGCTGGTGCGAGATCGCAGCCACGCGCAGCGCCGCGCTCCACAGCCGCTTGGTATTCGACACGTCCGACAAGGGAGCTTCGTATCTTGCCGAAAGCGACCGCATCTCGCTCATGAAATCCAGATAGGGACGGCCTTCGGGGACCATGGTCACGGCCTGGCCGGGCGCGTCGTGAGCATCTGTCAACAACTGGCGTTTGTAGGTCAACAGGAGCGTCTTGCCGAATCCTTTCGTGGCGGCGATGAAATGCCGGTGCTTGCCGCGCAGAAACTGGTCGATCGTCGCATTGCGAAACAGTA
>JBFWYF010000152.1:0-10968 GCA_050186685.1 Pirellulaceae bacterium | reverse complement strand
GCACTTCATACGGAATGTCCCGATGGCCGGGATCCGTGAGCGCGCCGGGGAACTCCAGATCGTACGCCTGCGGCGTGATCGCCGACGTAATTATCTGTCCCTGGTTACCCAACACGGCCAGGTTGAGCGCCGAATCAAAGCTGGAACCGACCTCGCGCACTGTCACCGTGAACGGCGTCGCAGCGGAGGTGGCGACGTTGACGCTTCCCGAGGGCGTATTGAACAGGCTCGCCGTGACGAGGGCACTTGCGGCGGTGGATCCATTGATCGCTGTGACGACCTGGGCCGCCGTCGTTTCGCTCCCCGCCCGGGAGTTCAGATCCACCTTGATGGCCGTCCCGACCACCGTCACCGACGGCAGCCCGCTCACTCCCCGATCGCTCTTCGTAAACTCGATCGTGACCGCCGTGTTGGACGCGGCCTGCTGCTGGAACAGGACCGTCGCACCGCCCCGGGTTCCGAAGTCGGTGGTGGCTTGACCAAAGTTCGAGAGGGACGTGGCCACCGGCATCAACGGCGCCGACTCGTCGGTGCCGATTCGCAATCGGAACGTGCCCGCCCCGCTGCCCAGCTGCTCCAGATTCTGAGAAAACTGCAGGACCGCCATGTCGGTCGCAGGATTGTACTGGATCGACGTCGGCCGATAGACCACGTCGTCCTGATTGTGGACCGTGTCGTTCGTAAAGATCAGCTGATAAAATGCCGGGTCCACCACCGTGGGGTTCGTGGCGAGCTGGCCAGTGGAAACCGCAGTTGGCCAAAGGTCGTCGTTATTGAAATACACCTCGATTCGATTGCGGGCCTGCTGCAGGACATTGGTCGTAACGTTGCGCGAAATCGGCTGGGGAACCACCGCCGTGATCTGAGCGCCCAGGTCCAGTTCGAAGTTCAGGTGGAAATCCGCGCCGTTATCGGCCCCGTCATCCGTCGTATCGCCAAACGCGCCGCCGTTCACATTGCGCAGCGCACCGGTCCCCGTGCCCAGAATCTCGACGTGATACAAGTCATCCGGCAGCGGTGCGCTGAACCGCATCACGACCTCACGCGAGGAATCGCCGAGGCCGATGTAGCCCGGAACGATCGACACGTCCTTCACACCTGTCAGACGCAGCCGCGTTCCCGAGGTGACCCGGTTGCCGACTAACGTGTCCGGGCTGCCGATCGTGATGGCGGCTTGCACCAGCGAACTGGCCTGCGCATGCGCGTTGATGGCGTCCACGAATTCCCGAGCCGTCGTGGGACTGGCAGGATTCGAGTTCACATTGACGGTAATCGTCCGGTTATTGACCGTCACGTCCGGCGGCCGGACGCCACCAAAATTGGTGCGGTTTACGATGACCTCGATTCCGTTGCCCGCGGGCCCGGCGGTCTTCGACGTCAGCTTGACTTGAAAGCTCCCGCCGACGTTCAAGTTCGACACGACCGAGGCCGCGTTGGCGCCCCCTGTTACCACCGGCGAGTAGGTAATGGCCGGTGCCGCAATGTTCACCGTGCCGGTGGCGTTGTTTCGCAGACTGGCTGTGACAATCTGGCTGGCCTGGGCATGATTGTTGATCGCCGTGCGCAATTGGGCAGCAGTGGTCTGGCTGCCTATACGCGAATTCAACTCGACCAGGATCGATTCGCCCTGCACCGTAACCCGTGGACCTACGCCGGCGCCGAGGTCGTTCTTAATAAAGTTGATCGCAATCCCATTGCCTGACTGCCCCGGCTGCACGGCCGTAAAATCCATTACCGCCTGGCCGTTCGTGTTGAAGTCGGTCGTCGCGACGGCACGCTCGAAAGCACCATCCTCACCCGCCCGAAACAACTGAATGCCCGAGGCAATGGTGGAGACATTCAGATCCGCGGCATCGTTGAAATGGAACGTCAGCTCGTTCGGCGCTGTCTGGCGAACCTGCCCGGCGCGCAACAACGTACCGTCGTTCGTCTGGATTCCGGCCAGCTGAGGGCCCACCGCCATCAACTGTCGGGCTTCCAGTTGCTCGAGCTGAGGACGTCGGCCAGTCTCTTGCCGCCGCCATTCGTCACGCTTCTTGCGATAGTTCCGGGAAGCTCGTGACATGGAACCTGTACGCCGGATGGTCATAAACCAGCCTCTGAAATTCACTTCGGCCAACGTTTCGATTCACAATACCGGCGGCCAGCAGTACACACTGGCACGCCGCTTCAGGCAGCGGAAAGGCGGCCCAGCCGTCTCCGGGCGACGGAAATACTCCACGACCGGTCTGTAAAAATAGACAGATCAGAGTAAATGGATAAAGGTTTCCGCGCAGCCCGAAGCCAATTTGGATTTTAATTGCGAGGTAATCGATTGCAACAAAAAGGCGAACTAACCCCTTGATCCGGCTGGAATTCGACGCAGCTCATCCAGCTCGACTGCCAGTGCGCCAAGATCAAACGCAAGGCTATTTCGGAAACCATAGTAAGGCACTTCCGCGTTCACCGCCGACCTGTCGCAGAGGGTCGCGCCACCGCGACATTTCTGGTTGGACGTTGACGGGGAGTGCGTAGTTCCGCCGGATTATCCACAACTTGGCGCGGATTTCGGCGGGGCCTCAGAAACAGGCCAGGGAAACTACTACCGATAGGGGGCTTTTTCCAAAAGCCGCCCGCGCCGCCCAATAGGCTCGGTCAGACGACCCATGACCCTCACCCTGACCGACCTGACCCTCTTTCGGAGTACCTGGCGAGGGGAGGGAAGGCCCTACCGGGAACATTCAGTCCCGGCGGTTGCCGAGCAGTCCGGACCGGAGCAGGTAGTAAAGCAGGGTCAGCAGCGACGTGATGACTGCCGCGACGTAAGTCATGGCGGCCGCGTTCAAGACGCGATCCACGCCCACTCGTTCATCGGGGCGAACAATACCGGCTTCGACGACGAGCCGCTTTGCCCGGGCGCTCGCGTCAAACTCCACGGGGAGCGTCACGATCTGGAAGAGTACAACCGTCGAAAACAGCAGAACGCCAACCAGGGATAGTCCGGGAAGCTGCATGGCAACCCCTGCCACGATCACGATGTAGCTGAACATCGAGCCGATATTGGCCACCGGGACGAGGGCGGAGCGGACCCACAGAGGAAAATAACCGTGGGCATGCTGAATCGCGTGCCCGGCCTCGTGGGTGGCAACCCCGACCGCGGCGACCGAATTGCTATGAAATACCCCCTCGGAAAGGGCGAGTTGCTTTGTAGCCGGGTTATAGTGATCGCTTAAAAAGCCGTGCGCCGGCACGATCTGCACGTCATGTATCCCCGCCCGATCCAGCAGAATCTGGGCTGCCTGAGCGCCCGTGTAGCCGCGAGACGACGGTACCTTCGAATAGCGTTGAAAGGCAGCATGGGTTAACCAGCTGGCCAAGCCGGAGATTGCCAAGCCCGGCAGCATGACCATCCAGATGTACATCGGATCGAACCACATCATCCCCATGGTACGCACCGCTCATTAGAGGCTTTGAACGCGCTCCCGCCATTTTGGCAGCTGAAGCAGCAGACTTCCCCAAGTGCAACTGCCACGCCAAGAGGAGTGGAGTCAGCGGCGGCGCACCGTTGAGGGGAGTCGATCAGTGGGCACCGCGACTGAGCGTGAAGATAGGCAAGAGCAGGGACAGGCCGATGGTGCCCACGACGCCTCCCATCAGGGAAATCAGGACGGGCTCAATCAGACTGGTGGCGGCCTTGAGCGCCGTTTCGACCTCGCCCTCATAGTACTGGCTGACTTTCTTCAGCACATGATCCAGTCGCCCCGCTTCTTCACCGGCTGCGATCATCTGGACGAGCGTCTTGGGGAAAAGGGGATTTCCGACGAGGGAATCGGAGATGCGATTGCCGTTCGTCACAGCTTCTTTGACACTTTGCCAGCTTCGTTCGTAGGCGGCGTTGGCGGTCACTTCGCCAGTCAGCTGCAGGGCTTCCAATAAAGGCACACTGCTGGAGAGGAGCGTGCCGAGTGCATGAATGCTGCGGCCCAGGATGACCTTGCGATAGGCCCGGCCGATGATGGGCAAATTGATGAGCACCCAATCGACGGCCAATCGGCCTTGCGCCGTGCGGCGGCCAAAGAACCATCCCAGTCCGATCAGTACGACGGCGGCCAGCCAAAGATACCAGTAGTGGAGGAGTGCGTCGGATAAGCCCATCATCCAGGCGGTGATCGTCGGCAATTTCATTCCTTTGCGGCTGAACAAAGGCGTGAATTTGGGCATGATGTACGTCAACAGGAAGATGGTGACGCCGACGGCCAGCACCAGCATGATCGCGGGGTACGCCATGGCGGCTTTGACCTTACTGACGCTGTCGAGCTCCTTGCGCAGGTAGTTGGCGATGTGCTCGAGCATCGCACCCAGCTGCCCTGTGCGTTCGCTGGCTTTCACCAACGCGATGTAGGTTTTGTTGAAATAGCGCGGATGTTTGCCCAGGGCGACGGAGAAGTCCTCGCCGCTTTCGACGTCGCGTTTGAGTTCGCCGAGGATGCGTTTGAGTCCGGGGTGGTCTTCCTGTTCCTGGAGGCTGCCCAGCGCGGCGGCCAGGGTGATGCCCGTATCGACCATGATGGCAAGCTGGCTTGTCGCATACGCGATATCGCTTTTGCGGATCCGGCGGGGAAACAGGTTGACTGAGTCCTCGTCCTCATCCAGCTTCAGCACATGGAGGCCATCGCGGTACAACTGGTGCGACGCGGCATCGCGGCTGTCGGCTTCCAGGGAGCCCTGGTGCAGATGTCCCAGGGCGTCGCGGGCGTGGTAGGTGAACAGCATGGCAAGACTCACTCTGCGGGTTCGCTGCCGGACTCCACGAACTCGCCGGAGATGTGGAGGATTTCCTCGACGGTGGTGATGCCTTCGCGGATCTTGCGAAAGCCATCCATGCGGAGCGTGACCATGCCGTGTTTCAGGCCCACGCGTCGTAACTCGGCGATGCTGGCCTCGCGCACAATGGCATCCCGTGTCTCGTCGTCCATGGTGAACAGCTCATGGATGCCGATTCGTCCGGAATAGCCCGTATTGCGGCAGCGGCGGCAGCCGACGCCACGGAAGTAACGGTCGATATCTCCGCCCATGCGTTCGACGGCCTTGCGCAGGGTTCGGGGCGGTTCGTATTCTTCCCGGCACTTTGAGCAGATACGGCGGACGAGTCGCTGGGCGAGCACCATGTTCACGGCGGCCGCGATCAAGTACGGCTCGACGCCCATGTTAACCAGCCGCGTGACTGCCGACGGACCGTCGTTAGTATGCAGGGTGCTGAGCACGAGATGGCCGGTCAGCGCGGCTTGAATGGCGGTCCGCGCCGTCTCCTCGTCACGGATTTCGCCGACCATGATCACATCGGGATCCTGGCGGAGCAGGGTGCGAAGCGCCTTCGAGAACGTGAGGCCGACTTTTTCCTGGACCTGGAACTGGTTGATCAGCGGGAGATTGTATTCGATCGGGTCTTCGACGGTGCAGACGTTATTCGCCATGGTGGCGATCTCGTTCAACGCCGCGTACAAGGTTGTCGACTTGCCGCTGCCCGTTGGACCCGTAACGAGGATGATGCCGTTGGGCATGTGCACATGCCGCTGGATCCTCGACAGGACATCCTCGGCAAATCCCAGGTCGGCGAGATTCAAGGAGATCGATCGCGTGTCGAGGACTCGGATTACCGTTTTCTCGCCCCGATTTCCGGGGAACGTGCTGACTCGGAGGTCGATCTTGCGACCGTCGAGCATAACGTGGACGCGGCCGTCCTGGGGCAAGCGGCGTTCGCTGATGTCCAGCGACGCCATGATCTTGATGCGGCTCGTCACGGCGGACAACAGGTGGGAAGGAACCTCGAGCGACTTGTACAGACGGCCATCGATCCGGTGCCGCACCCGCATGCAGCGTTCTGCCGGTTCGATGTGAATGTCGCTGGCTCCTTCCTTGACGGCCGAATAGATGATGAAGTTGACCAGCCGGATGACGGGCGACTGGCCGGCGATGTCGGCGACGTCGCCGATGTCTTCGATTGCGTCCTCGATCAGGGTGACTTCGTGGTCTTCCTGACCTTCAATGATGTCGTCAATGACGAAGACTTTCGCATCGGGCAGCGTCGCCACCATTCGGCGAATATCTTTCGACGAAGCCGCGACGATCTGGATCTGTTTGCCGGTGACGTTGCGCAGTTCGTCGATCAGGAACAGGTTCGACGGTTCGCTGACGGCCACGGTCAGCACATCCCGGACGCAGAACAGCGGAAAGACCAGGTGGCGATTGATATAGTCGCGCGGCAGCAGTTCCAGGCATTTGGGATCCGAGAGCCGCGCGTCCAGCTTCGCATAGGGGACGCCGTAGCCGGCCGCGAGGCACTCGACGACCTGGTCTTCGGAACAGAACTCGAGGTCGACGACGATTTCGCCCAGCAGCTTGGACTTGCCGAGATGATTCTGGTGCGCCAGCGCGCTATGCAGCTGCTCGAGCGTCAGATAGCCGCGCTCGACCAGGATGTTGCCCAGTCGTGGAGAGGATGCTTCGGCGGTGATCACACAAAACTCTTAACCGCGTCGATGACGCTCTCGTAAACCTCGAGCTGTTCATCCAGACGCGTGATGTCGAGGATCTTGCGATTGATCGAGTGGCTGGCAATCAATTTGAGATCGCCTTTGGCCGCACGGCACGCGTCCTGTGCGTCGAGCAGCGCCATCAGCCCGGCACTGTCGAGTGCTTCGACGTCGTTCAGGTCGACGACCACCTTGAGTCGATCCTGCGATGTCAGGAACTGGCTGAACGAAACGGCGTGCTCTTCGTTCAGTTCGTCGGGAGCGTGCACGACGACTACATCGCCAAAGACCTCGGTAGCCAGGTGCATGCGTTACACTCCCAACGTGGCCTGCGGCCGCCGCGCGGATTCCTGCAGGGCCGTTTCGACTCGGCGGCACAATTCGCGCGGGCTGAATGGCTTGGGCACGATATCGATGACACCCAGGTCGTCGCGTTCGAGCTCGTAGCCTTTCGCGGTGACCATCAGCACTGGCAGATCGACGAGTTCCGGGCAGCTGCGAATCCGCTCGACCAGTTCCAGCCCGTTCATCCGTGGCATCTGGCAATCGGTCACGACGATGTCCGGGCAATGACTCTGGATCCGAGCCCAGGCTTCTTCGCCGTTCAGCGCGCAGAAAACCTGAAAACCCTGTCGCTTCAATTTAAACTCGGCTGCGCGAAGAATGTGTAATTCATCGTCCACCAATAGAACGGTTGCTGACATGAGCTGCCCCTTTTCTTTCACTTCCCTCAGCCGGCGCCGTGGCCTCCGGCCGGTAAGGTGACGCGAAACACGCTCCCCACCCCTTCCTGACTGGTGACATGCAGGCTGCCGCCATGGACGTCTTCCACGATGTGCTTGGCGAGCGGTAGTCCCAAGCCGGTTCCCGGCGCCATCTGCTGGTTCTTCTCCACACGATAGAACTTTTCAAAGACCCGCTGGCAATCCGTAGGCGACAATCCGACTCCGGAATCTTCCACCTCGAATTCCACGGCCTCGTCGTTCATGCGGCTGCGCAGGACGACGGTGCCGCCTTCGGGCGTGTATTTCACGGCGTTCGACAGCAAGTTGATGGCGGCCTGCAGGATGTGATCGCGATCGCAGAGGACCCCCAGGTACATGGGGCTCAGATCGCGCACGTACTTCAGCGATTTCTGTTCCGCTGCAGGTTGCACCACTACCATGGCGCGTTCCAGGATTTCATTCAGCGAGTGAGTCCGTTTGTCGACTTTGATGACGCCCGCTTCGATACGGGCCAGGTTCAGCAAATTCTCGATCAATCGCTGCAGTCGTTCGGCTTGCGTCTGGATGACATGCCAGAACTCTTCCTGCGTCGCTACGTCGTCAACCTCGCCATCCTGCAGCAACTCCACATAGGCGCGAATGCTGGACAGCGGGGTTTTCATCTCATGCGCAGCCGCCGCGACAAACTCGGCATGCCGCTTCTGAATGCTCTTTTCCTGCGAGATATCGACCAGAATCCCTACGGCACCGTGCTTGCCTGACTCGGCGCTATCCTCGGGCAAGGTCCGGCAGACCGTGCGGAACCACCGCTGTTGTCCCGTCTTGTCGACAACGGATAGTTCCCCGACTCGCTGCACTTCACCCCGCCGCCGCCGAGTGTCCGTCAGCAGCTGTACCAGTGCGGTCGAATGGATGGCCGAATGAACCTTCGCCACGTGATCGCCCGGCGACTCGATCGCGAACATCTGTCTCGCCGGACCGTTCGCCCACACAAGTTCGTCGTACGAGTTGATGGCGACAATCGGTTCTGGAATCCGATCGAGCATATCCCGCATGCGCTGGTTCTCGTTCTCCAGACGTCGCAGGCGGACCTCGGCCGAGGTGGCCGCATGTTCCGCGGTGTCGGCCCGGTTGCCACATTCCACTAACCGCTCGCGCACCCGCTGCAAAGCCTCCTGCCATGGATGCGATCGGGGCAGCACGGGCAAGGTGTCGACCACCTGCTCGTTGCTGAGATCGTGATGGCTGAACTGGCAGAGCACTTCCAGGTAACGCCGGGCCACTTTGTCCATGGCGACACGCTGACCGCTCTCCCATCGAGATAGTAGGAACCAGACGCCGAGGCAGAATGCGACGACTGCGGCGCGCCACGGCCACTCCACCAGCATAGCCGGCTGGACCAGCCAAGCGACGGTCAACATCGACGACGCGACCGCCGACGGCAGGAACACGCGCAGTCTGGAATGAACACCCGGATAATTCATGGCACTTCAACACACGACCGGTAAGACGGTTTGCCCGACAAACATAGGTCAGTGGTGCGAAATGTCCACTTTTCCCAACACGGCGCGCTTGGCCCAGCCCTCACTCCATGGGCCGAGCGTTTCCGGGGAAGACGTTTACTTGGCGATCGTCCGGCCAGCCGGAGCCTACGGCGAAGGTTTCAGCTTGGAACCGAACACCTCACGCAACTTGTCCAACTTGGGTTGAATGACCAGCCGGCAGTAGGGGGCGTAGGAATTGGACCGGTAGTAGTTCTGATGGTAATCCTCGGCCGGAAAGAAATTCGTGAAACTCGTTATCTCCGTCACGACCGGAGCTCGGAACGCGCCCACTTCGTTCAATTTCTGCTTGTACTTTTCTGCCAGCTCCCGTTGTTTGGGACTGTGGTAGAAGATCACCGAGCGATATTGCGGGCCCTCGTCGGCCCCCTGTCGGTTCAGCGTCGTTGGGTCATGCACCTTCCAGAAGACTTCGAGCAACTCCTCGAAACGGATCTGTTGCGGATCGAAGCGAATCTGGCAGACTTCGGCGTGCCCGGTCTTCTTACCGCACACCTGCTCGTACGTCGGATGGGGCACATGTCCGCCGGAGTAACCCGATTGAACCGAAGTTACTCCCTTCAACTGCTGGAACACAGCTTCCACGCACCAGAAACATCCGGCGCCCAGCGTGGCTACCTCCTCGGCAGCGGAAGGCTCTTGCGTTGGTTCTGGCATCGTCGAATCCTCCTCGGTTCGTTTCTGGACAGTCGGATCCTCCTGAGCAAAAGCCCGGGTATCGGTGCCTGGCGGAGTTCCACAGCCGGCGAGTGCCAGGCATCCCAGAGTGATCCAGCCACAAAGTTCCGGTGACGTCATGCCATTGGTTCCTTCGTCAAGCAGGCATCAAATTCCGCCGGGGACGGCCACAACGGCGGCATGAATCCCCATGCACCCAGGTACCCCGGCATAATAGCTGACCAGCACCCGATCGGCGCCCAGTACCGCCATCGCCGGATGTCCAAACGTCCATTTGGCCATGTCTTCCCAGTATTGGGCGTAATCCACATCCGTGCGTCCCTGCGAGACCCGGGCCAATTCGTCATGGGAGTGCACCAACAGACTGTCGGATAAAGGCCAGGTCCGTCCCTGGTCGGCCGAGACCCACAGACGCATCGTCCCGGGTTGATCCCGATCGACGACGAAGGCCAGCAGACGGCCATCGGCCAGCCGCGCGGGGGCGGCGATTTGTCCCGGGATCGTCGTTTCCGTGGGCAACTGGGGTGCAGCCTGCCCTTCACGGACGTTGGCCTGCAGGAAGTGGACGCGCAAATCGCGCTGGGAGGCCCGGTCGTGCGTCCAGAAGAGCCCGATGTAATCGCCGACTTCAGCCCCCGCCGTCAGACGCTGATCCCAATAATAAACCGCGTGCTTTGGATCTTGAGCAACACAGTAACGATCCGGGAACGTGCGCCCTCCATCGCGGGACAGGACGAGCCAGGATCCGTGGTGGCCCGGCCCCGGATCATCGAACTCCTTGAAGCTCTCGAAGGCCACTCCCAGTGTCCCATCCGTCCAGAGCACCGGCGGGCCTGTCATGGCCGTCCCTTTCAGACCGGGCGTAGCAATCTCGCGCCAGGCCGACCAAGATTCGCCATCGTCGGCCGACTCGGCGACCAACAATCGGCTGCGGAGAATCCCCTCCGTCAACGGATCAAACAAGGGGCGTTCCGGCTCGCTGCGATCGAACCAGGTGGTGAAGAGCATCAGCCGACCCGGCGTGATCTCCAGCATTTCGGCTCCGGTCAACGAACCTGGGATTCCCTGCCATTCCCGGGAAAATTCGCCCGGTAATACCTGCCATGAGTCGCCGCCATCGAGCGACCGGCGCAGCTGGATCGTGCCCTGGTTATCGTGCTTCCTGCAACCGACCGTGTAGCCGCAGAACCACGAGCCCTCAGACGACGTGAACACGCTGTCGAAAAAAGCAACCTGGCGATCCGCCGGTTCCGCCGCCGCATCGTACACCACCATCCGCCGCTCGATGTGCACGGCCACTCCTCTCGCTTGCCCGGTGTCGATCCCCGGAAAACTCTTATTCGGCCAGCCGTCAGCCGGAACCGGCCACGTAATGCCAGATCGTGAAAAAGTGAATTGCACTCCCCAGCATGACGAATACATGCCAGACGGCATGAAACTGAGGCACCCGCTGGTCATTGATCAAAAATTCCGTCCCCAAGGTGTAACATA
>JBFWYF010000151.1:0-10972 GCA_050186685.1 Pirellulaceae bacterium | reverse complement strand
GAATCGTAAGGGCACACGCACCCATCCGCCCGCACGCTGGCTGTGGTCCGGCACCCGGATTCTCAGGGTAGCCTGCAATTCGACATGATCCTCAAAGGCCTTCCCCTGCAAGCGGACGACGTCTGAGATCGTGTAAGGCGGGCGAGGTTGAAGCGGCGAGCGAGTCAGTTCGAGCAATTCGTCCAAGTCGCGCAGGGTCAGCGAGGGGACAATTTGCAGCTGGCCATCACTCTTGCGAAGAAACAGCGCCGGCGGACCGGATTCCTTGATCGGACGAGGAAAAGCTGGATCCGCCCCCGAAACCGAACGGGTTGGATCCGGGGCAGTCCCCGCCGGCGGCTGGGCCTGACCCTGCGGCGCAAGGCCTATCCACGCCGCCACCGCGACGGCGATTCCAAGCCAGGCTGCCAGAGACTTTCGCACTTGCATGGCTCAATCCACGCGACGAAACGAACACCACGCGTAGACAAGATCGGCGGGGCAGGCGTCAGCAGGTACGCCAAGAACAGTTTACCCACGCCCTACCAGCGAAAGAAGTCAACCGGCCGGAAAGTCCGCAAATATCCGGCGCAGTCCACCCACTCGAGTGACCGTCACCCGGCTCAACTGCGCCATTCGCGATCGGCACGGCGCCGTACGCGGCGGCTCACGCACGCTCCAGGGCTAATGCGCCGACGAACTCCGCGTGCAATGCGACGGTCGAGGCCACAGCCAGCACCGGGGCGTCCAGCCGTAACTCCCCACCGTCGATATCGGTGACAACCCCTCCGGCTTCGCTGACCATCAGCACACCCGCCGCGACATCCCAAGCCTTGCAACCCGTCGTCCAATAAGCATCCAACCGCCCCGAGGCGACATAACACAGGTTCAGCGCCGCGGAGCCGAGTCGGCGTAAAGAGTGACAGCGTACGAGGATTTCGACGAAACGCGGAATATCCGGCGCCGACCGGTCGATGTTCGGCGGAAAACTGGCCGCTACCATCGCCTGCGATAACCGCTCGCATGCACTGGTTCGGAGACGGCGTCCGTTCAGAAAAGCGCCGCAGCCGCTGGCCGCCATATAACATTCGTCCAGTCGCGGATCATAGACGACTCCCGCGATAACTTTCCCGCGCAACTCGAGGCCGATCGACACAGCAAAGCCTGGCAAGCCGTGGACATAATTGGCCGTCCCATCCAAAGGGTCGACAATCCAGCGCGGTTGAACCCCGGCGCCAGGTGAGTCGCACGAGAGCGTGGATTCCAGTGGCGTCTCCTCGCCGAGGAAGTCGTGCCCGGGAAACGCGTTCAGCACGATCTCGCGGATAACCCGCTGAGCCGTAGTATCGGCCTCCGTCACCAAGTCCTTGGGACCTTTTTCGCGCACTTTCGCACGTCCTAACAGGTCCATCAGCACCCGTCCGCCGGTCCGAGCTGCCTGCTCGGCGACATGGGCAAAGTCGAGCACATGCACTGTTTCATCCGCAGGCATGGCAACCGCGCTTTCTTTGAGTGATAGCATTCGCTGACCTTTTCAACCTCACGGACGCCGGCAGGTATAGCACACGTCTCGACGGGCGACCACCCATTGGCCAGGGCAGGGGAAGGCGGCCCACAAAGGCCGCCGAGAATACAGGCGACGCGTTCCTGACGCTCTCCGCGGCCTCTGCCGGTGGCCTGTCCCGGTTCCCTTCAAAATCGGCGAAAACGCTGGACACGCGTTTCGATCCTGGTATCATCGGGGAACCCTGGGGGGCCGATTCGCAACCCGGGAATTATTGGTTTCTGTCTGTTATTCGTCTCAGCAAATCGGCCTCTTCTCTGTTCCGGCCCCGTCGCTTCGCTTGCCGCGAGCGACGGGGTTTTTTCGTTTATTCGCACAACGTTCGGGATGGGATCGATGTGGAAGCGACAAGCGAACGAGGCCGTACTGGAAGAAGGCCCGCTGCGGGCCGCGGTCAACTTGGCAGCGCCCGAGGAAGGCCTGCGAGCCGTCACCATCACGGACGGATCCCAGACTCATCCTTTTTCCGCGGCACACTTGCTGCGCCTTCAGTTCTCGCCGGAACTGCGGGCGACACAGCCGCAATTGTCCGATGCCTGGATACGCGGTGCGGATTTGATCGGTGTCTACACGCCCGCAGGCGACCTGGCCTTGCGATGCGAAGTCTACTGGCGCTCTCTGTCGAAGATCGCCGATGGTGCCCCAGGAGTCGAGCTGATCATGTCTATCCAGACCGACCATTTGGGAGCGGCGGCGTCGACACGTGTGCACAGCGATCTTCCGGCGGGTGAGTTGCTCTGGGTATGCGACCTGGATCACCCGGAAGCTCGGGCGCTGGACTGCCAGTCCGGTCCAGTCGTCTGCACCCCCGAAAGGGGACTCGGCCTCTTCCTCTGGCGATCCGCGACGATTCCCTGGACTTATGTCGAGATGGTCTATCCCGGCGATTTTATCTCCGCATCGGCGAGCGCGGTGGGTGGCGAGCGGCAGCTGCGATGGGACTTGCTCCCTGAAACGATCGAGAAAGGCGTCATTCGCCAAGCGCGTCTGCGGGGATGTTTCGTACCGGGCGCTGGCGATGTACCAGACGCCGTTGCGGCCTACCGCGCGTTCGCCGGCTCGGCCCTGCCCCTGACGGCTTGATCCAGCGCCGCCTTCAGAGTGGCACGACGCTCCGCCGTCGTGAATGTCCGACCGCGAATGCCGCCGGGCCGATCGCTCGTCCCCTCGCTCCATGTTCGACCCTTTCACTCGCCGCGAGGCCGTCAGGCGGAAGTCTGGATCCATTGATCCAAGTCCAGGGAGGTATCGTCGAGTGACGGCGACGTCTCGAGACGCTCAAAGACGTTGTCTGTCTGGCACAATTCCGCCAGCGACGAGATAACCTGGTGCGGCCGATAAGCGTAATTGTCCAGATCCTGCGGACGGGTACTGCCCGACAGCACGAGTACCGTGTGGTAACCCATCTGCACCCCGCCCAGGATGTCGGTATCCATGGTGTCGCCAATCATGATCGTTTCGGAAGTGGCCAGTCGCAGCTCTTTCCGCGCCACGCGCATCATGACGGGGCTGGGCTTCCCGACACTGAAGGCGCGCTTGCCCGTCGCAGTTTCCAGATAAGCCACGGCCGCTCCACAGCCCGGTCGGGTACCATGCTTCGTCGGGCAGTTCGGATCCAGATTGGTGGCAATCAGCTTGGCGCCATCCAGGATCATCTGGACCGCCTGCTCCAGCATCTCGAGATTGAGCGTTCGTCCTTCTCCCACGACCACGTAGTCCGGCGACTGGTCCACGATGGAATAACCGTTCTGGTGCAGCGCGTGAAGCAGCCCTCCTTCGCCAATCACGAAGGCCGTCCCGTGCGGTTTCTGTTGAGCGAGAAAGCGAGCTGTCGCCATGGCGCAGGTGAAGACGTGTTGCTCACCCACGACAATCCCTAGCCGCCTCAGTTTCGTCACCACGTCGCGGCGCGTCCGCTGGCTGTTGTTCGTGAGGAAGACAAACGGAATCTCGTCCCGCAGCAGGCGATGGATAAAGGTGTCGGCGCCGGGAATCAACTCGCTACCGCGATAGACGACGCCGTCCATGTCAATCAAAAATCCACGACGCATGGGGACTCCTTGAATTCGTAAGACTTCGCGCGCCTGCTTGCAGCACGCCGATCAGCATCCGATGTCCATCAGCGAGGGCACGTTCGCTCCGCAAGTTCCGCGCCGAGTCATTCCGTCCACAGTCGGAAAAGCCTGCTGTCTTGGCGGAATCCCGCGGCGTCCGCAGCTGCAAACAAAGGACAGCGTGCGTGTTGGTCCCATTCAGCCGACTCCGCGAGGCGAGGCAGAGTATCGTCGTCCTCGCCCGCGACCACCTGTTAAACGACGCAGTACAGCGCGAAACGTATGCACGGGAAATGGCACGAGTTGCTTAAGGACAGAGCAGCCACCATCCCGGACCGTGCCGATTCCCACCCAAACGAACCGGTGCCTCGGAACGCAGGCCTCGAGGCCTGCGTTCCGCGAACGCGTCCACGACCGGAAAGATAGGGTCCGCACATCAAGGTGCGGTGAAGATAAACCGCTCGACGCCGCGCGTCTCAGCATCGCCGAGGAAATGGGTTCGCTCTGCCTCCGTCTCCCCGTCGTGAAAGGGCGGGAGAGGGGCACGAGAATGCTGAAGTTTTTCCTTGCCGATCGTTAACGCTTCTTCAGCGAAACGGCGATGCCGGCCTCATGCATATTTAGAAACAGCGTCTCGAGTTCCGGATTCGTGGTAATGGCCACGATGTAATCGGGCGATGGGGCTGGCCGGTGCATGTTGTGACCAAGGATCAATCCGCCCGGCCGAACCAGCGGGAGCAGTTTCGCAAGGTAATCGGCGTAGCCGGGTTTGTCGGCGTCGATGAACAGCAGGTCGATGGGGTCCTTCAGGCGCAGTACGGTTTCGTGCGCGTCGCCCTCAACAATGGTCACCAGCTTGTCGACGCCCGCACGTTGAAAATTCTCCCGCGCCCGAGCGATGCGATCGGCATCGAGATCGTGCGTTGTCAGGTGACCGCCCGTCTTGCGCAAGGCCAGGCAAAACCAGATGCCGGAGTAACCGTTCGATGTGCCGATCTCGACCACATTGCGGGCACCGATCGACTCGGCCAGGATGCGGAGCAGCCGACCGTCGGCCAGCGGCACGTTCATCATGCGAGCCCGCTGGTTCTTGTCCAAATCGTCGAGCACGGCGAGGATCCGTTTTTCCTCGGCGTCCTTGCCCAGGGAACGCGTCGGAATCACCGACATCTCTACGGTTACGGACTGCGCGGCGCCGCTCGGTGGCTGAGCGTGGCCGGCTATTTCGCTGGCCAACACGAGGGGGATGGTCAAGGCGGCAACCCACGCCATCCTCGTGGTTGGATACCAGAGGCGACGCACAGACATCGGGCGATTGCACGGGAACATGGGGTTCTCCTTGTCTCAAGGGGCGCTATCCGGTTCCACGAGGCCCGGCAGAGTACCAATGTCCAGAGCCGCCGCTCCGGAGGTGGGGCGAACACTCTGTAAGAAGCCAATCAAGTCGGCCATTTCCTGGAGGGAAATCTTCTGCTCGAACCCCTCGGGCATCAGCGACCGGCCCGTGCCATTCATCTCCGCGATCTGGCTACGAAGCACAGTATCGGTCTGGTTGTTTTCCCGCTTCAGGCTGACGCTGGTCGCGGTCTGCGCAGCGATCAATCCCGTTATGGTGCGCCCGCCATCGTCGATAATCACATACTGTTCATAGGTGGGCAGTACGTACTGGTTCGGGTCGAGAATATGAGTCAGTAGCACGTCGGTTTCGCGATTCGCCGAGGCCGAGAGGTCGGGCCCGGTCGCGGTGCCGAAGTCTTTCAAGCGGTGGCAACCGCTGCAGTCCCGCCGAAATACCGCCTCGCCCCGCTCCGGATGACGCTCGAGGCGGAGGCACGCCTGATAGGCCGCGATGACGTCGCTTCGGCGGGTCGAGGAACTGCCAAACAGCCGCTGAGCGGCGGACTGCACCTCCGCGTCGGCGCTCCTTAATAACAGGGCGCGCTGTCCCAGGTCCAACTGCGATGCCGGTATGCGACCGTCCTGTGCCGCGTCCAGCAGTTGCCGTGTCCACTCTCGGCGGGACAACATCACCTCGAGTGCGGCCACCCGCGTTGCCGGTGGGAAGGAGAGCCAGTTCTCGACAAGCAAGCGGGGCACTTGATCGCCCCCCTGCACACTGAGGGCCCGCACGACGGCGGACTGCAGGGACTCGGACGGGGCAGCGGCGAGCCACTTTTCGAGCGTGGCGCCGGTGAGCGCCGGTGCGAACTGGCTGAGTAATTCGATAGCCCGCTGGCGCTCAGCCGGTGTCTGCCGCTCGTCGCCCCCGATGCGTTCGGCATCGTGCCATGTGCGTTCGAGCAAGTCCCGGGCTCGAGGATCGTCAAGCCCGTCGGGCTGCCAGGGGCGTCCGGCGCGCGCGAGCGGCCGTCCCATCGCGGCGATCAGACGCCATTGCCGGTCACGCCCCTCCAGTTGCTCGATCGTGCCCAGCAACGTGAGGCATTCGTCCTGGTGGCCTCGCTGGCCGGCGACCGTGGCCAATTGTTCGAGAAAACCGATGCCGGCTCCCTGATCGACGAAGGGTCGCACGGCGAGCTGGCGAAACAGCGACGCGACGTGATTCGTCGTCGAGCTGAGGATCGCGGCGCGCAGCCAGGGATCGGTTCCCCCAGTCCGAGCCAGGTTCGCCAGGGCTGCCGCGCTCCGTTCGTCGGACAGCTCGCCCAGCGAGAAGGCCGTCTGCAGCTGGATCCGAGCCCGGGAATCCGTGGCCAGGGCCAACACACGATCGCGCACGGCCGGCGACTTGTTCAACCAGGGCTCCGCCAGTGCCAGCGCCTGTTCCTGCATCCCCGTGTGTTCATCCTCCAGCCCGCGCAGGACGTCGTCTTCCAACAGCCGCTGCAGGCCATGCAGCGACCAGAGGGCATGAAGCCGCGCTACTGGACGCGGGCTGTCCTGCAGCAGTTCCCGTAACAGCTTCTCGGCCGCCGGATCTTGGCGCTCGTACAACAGGCGGTGTGCCGTATCGCGCCACCACCCGTGTGGACTGGCGAGCGCCGCGACGAGTTCCTCGGTCGATGCATTTCCCAGCCGCGGCGGGCCCGGATAGCGATACCCGGGCGGCGCGAGCCGGTAGATGCGTCCCCGGTCGCGGCCACTCCGGAAATCCACGAAGCGGGCCACGTCCAAGGGGACATGGATCGTCTCGAGAATCTCGCGACACATGTCCAGAACATACAACGTCCCGTCTGGCGCATTAAGGAAGTTCACGGGGCGAAACCAGTTATCCGAGCTGCGCAGGAACTCTCGCTGTTCGTCCGCGCGGCGGGACTGAAACGTCACGCCGTCCGGCACGAGGATCCTCCGGTGCACCAGGTTGTTCTGTGGGTCCGCGATAAAAATCTGGCCGTAGTACTCGGGCGGATACGCGCCGCCGCGATACACGGTGACGCCCGCCGCAGCATCGACTACATGATGACTTGCGCCGGCCGAATCCGCTGGGCGAGCGTTGAACGCGATGCGCCGGCTGGAGCGGATCATGCGCCAGCGTTCGATCGGGCTGATGCGAAAAATCGGCACTGGGCCGGGAGCCAGGTTCTGCAAGGCAGTCGGAATGGGCAGGTACGGATTGCGAGCCAGGTAATGTTGGGGCAGCACAGCATGATGCAGCGGCTGAGATTCGCTGCACAGGAACCGGTTGCCCCAGTCGTCGAATGTGGTGCCGAACTGAACTGTCCCCGTGATGGACTCGAATTGGTCCCGGACGGGATCAAAACGGAAGTCCCGGCCGCTGACCGAGACGGGAGCCGCATCGGGACGGGATACCGTACGGACCGTGCCGCCGTTCCCCGCCGTCGAACCATAGATTCTGTGATCAAGCCACCACTGCAGATTGTTTAGCATGGCCTGCTGATTCTGCGTGCCAAAACCCGTGAAGACGCGGCGGCGCACATCGGCGCGATGATCGCCATCAGTATCCTTCAGGTACCAGATATCCGGCGGTGAGGCGACGAAGACGCCACCCCGCCAGGGCGCGACACCTCCCGCCCACAGCAACTGGTCGGCGAACACATGGGACTCGTCGTACTGGCCGTCTCCGTTGACGTCCCGCAATAAGCGAATGGTGCCCAGCGGGGCCTTTCCGGGCTGAGGCTGATACGGATAGTCGAGCATTTCGCAGACGTAGAGTTGTCCGTTTTCGTCGAACGCTGCGGCAATGGGATCGTGGACCAGCGGCTCCTTCGCCACCAGCTGCATCGCGAAACCCGCCTGAGTGTCGAACGACCGCAGCACTTCGTCCATGCTCTTGGGTGGCGTCGGACGCAGAAAAGCCCGCAAGTCCTCATCGGTATGTTCGCGAGCCCCCGGGTCTGGCAGGGATGGGAGTTCGCGCGCCAGATCCGAGGGATGTCCCTCGCTCGGCGCGCCGCCGGCCTCGCGGATCTTCGTCAGGATGTCGCGAGACTTTTCGAAGTAGGCGATCACCTGGGCCTGTTCAGGGAAAGATCGCTTGCGATGTACGGCGATTTGACTGTCGATCGCTGCCAGGATGTGGTCGAGCGACGTTTGTTCGTAGGGTGCTCGCCCGCGCCGATAGACGTAGACCGGATTCGTGTGCGACTCGGCATCTGGCGTGCCCAGCGCAGACAGGGAATAGGCTCGGGCGGCGACCCACTGCGGTTCACCTGCCGGCCACGAGGCCTCCAGATCGATCCAGGCACTCCGACCCTGGTCCGGCGGGACTTGAATCTCCTGGCGGACTCGCCCATTCACGATCAATTGGACATGGGTGATCGGAGCCACCTCGCAGCGGGCGCGAATCCGCGCGGACAAGGTGACGGGTTCGTCGCTGTTCGACTCGATTCGCTCGCCAGGCCGATGGCCGTTCACCTCCAGGAACAGGGCGGGGCCGGTGGTGACGAAACTGCGTCCCGACGCCGCGCCCCGCAGCCAGTCGTCCATCGCTGGCTTGGAGGCGGAGTAGACAAACGTCTGGCAGTCGCCCAGCTTGCGGCACGCCGGGTAGTCGCTCGCGCCGACCATGGGAAAACGGAATCCGCAGTTCAGCAGGTGATACCAGTCGGACAGGCCAATGCCACGGTACACACCGAACTGCAGCAACTCGACCGCATCGATCCGGTCCTGCACGGCATCCGCATAAATTTCCTGGGCATAGCCCCCATGCGCGTGAAACGCAAAGCCGCCTGCCTCGCGCGCTTCGCGCGCGATCTGGCCGTAGGGCGGCCAGTTGTTGGCATTCACACTCTGGCCGGCGAGCACCAGCTCGTCCAACCAGAACAAGTTCATGTGGCCGAACGTCGAACTGCGGTATTCCTGGCCGGACACGATCGCATAGTCATCACGCGTTACGACCGAACGCTGGCCCAACCCGCGGAACTGTGGTGAATCCATCCGATCCATAGTGCCGTGGTACGGCCCAGCCGGTTCGTTGTAAGCCAGAATGGTGGCGTAATGAATGTCCTCGGCGACCATCAAGTCCAGGATCCGCTGTTCGTCCGCTTCTTCCTGCCGCGGAATATGAACATGCGGATCCCCGGACCAGTAGCCGAGCCGGGAAATCGGCAAAGTACGGGTCAGCTGCACCTCCGCCGTAGGGGATTGTCCCGGATTCACGGCCGTGGTCAGGACTTCCGGCCGATACTCGAAGCCCTTCCACACTTCGACGCGGACGTTGCCCGCTGGCACGGTGATCTCTGCGTCGCCCCCGCAATAAAAGAAGCGGCCGAAGTAGCGGATGGGAGCCTTGCCCGGCCGATTACCCCAGGCACGCGGCCACTTGGGCCAGAGACCCGTCAGGCTGTGGATCTTCAGGGGATTGTCCGCGGGCTCGTAGAAATTCCCATCGGGCCCCACGACGTTCACGCGGCACAACGCAGGACGGCCGGACTCGTCGCGGACCCGCAACCGGAGAACGCCCGTGTCGCTGCCGGCCGCGACGCGCGGCTGACCTACCCGCTCAAAACCGGGCGGCGTGAAGATCAACGCTTCATCCGCGGGACCGGCTTCCCGAAACGCGTATTCCACGACCGGCTCCACGGGCGGAGCTCCCGGACTCGCATCGTCCGCAGCGGACCGCAATTCCGCCAGATAGCCGGCGAATGCCTTACCGACCGCTGCGCTCCCCTGCACGGCCGAGGCAGGAAGCGGCCGCTGTTCGCCGAATACGGCCAGCTGATCGGGGCGCTCGATGACGATGCGGGCGAGATCTTCATCCAGGTGGGCCAATCCCAGCCGCCGAGCGAAAAAGTCATAGACCGCTCGGCGTTTCGACGGGCCAAAGTCGTGCCCTTCCTCCGGCAGGTGTAGGTGCTCGAAGTAGTCCCGAGCTCCAGACAACTCGTACACCTGTCGCACGAACGGCCACCCCACCTCGGGAAATGCCCGGGTCGGATCCTGGCCAACCGAGACTATCAGCTGCGGACGTGGGGCCAGGGCGGCTGCCAGCTCGATGGCATTCGTCCCCAACTCCTGCATCACCGGCATTCCTCCCTCGCAGCGACAGCCATCCGGAGCCGCCCACGGGTAGACAATGACGACAGGAGCTACTGCCCGCACACGCTCGTCGATCAACCCCAGGTAGATCGATTGCGTACCGCCTCCCGAGGCGCCGGTGACACCGATTCGGCGCGGGTCTGCTTCCGACAAGTGGACGAGCCAATCGACTGCCCGCAGGCTGTTCCAGGTCTGTAGCGCGAGGATCTGGGGATCGTCGTGCGTGGTTTGCCGCGAATCCTGCCAGCCGACCATGCCGTAGGAGAATACCAGCGCCCCCATCCGAGCCAGGTGGGCACACCGGATCTGATGCTCTTCGCGGTAGCGACCTAGTGGCTGGAAATGGCCGTGTGGACACAGTATGACGGGACAAGGACCGCGAAGTTGCAGGGGACGATAGAGATTCCCCAAGCAGTAGAACCCGGGAAACGTCTCGATGGCCACGTTCTCGACGGTGTACTCGTCGAACTGCCGGTAGCCGTAACGGATGACCGGTGGGACGGAACGAGCCGGCAGAGGCCAAAGTCCCGCGCCCTTCAGGAACGCCTCGCGGATCGCCATGCGACGCTCGGTCCAGGCGATCGGCGTGGGGTACTGTTCCAGCGACTGGCGGAGCTGCTGGCGAACCAGCGCTTCGTCCGCGAGTCCTTCAGCCAACCCGTCCCAGGCGGCCAGCGTGGTGAATACCAGGGAGCCGACGACGAAACTACGAAACCGGGACATGGTGCCCTCGCATCAAGCCGAACGGAAATGCGACTCGCGCGGACCCTGGTAGCGCACCGCCATCTGCGGGGTGGCGAAGGGGACCTGGCCCGCGTGCAGCGACTCGACGCCTCCAATGACCATGCCGGAGGTGAGCAGAGTACGCTCGACGGGGTAAGGCGCCCGATTCTCGAGCACCATGGTCTCGATATGG
>JBFWYF010000150.1:0-10987 GCA_050186685.1 Pirellulaceae bacterium | reverse complement strand
GCCGCCACCCCGCCGGGATTCACCGCCTTGACGCCGTACGCCTTGGAAGCTCCGACCTGCCAGGCCACCAGATGCCGGGCCCGCTCCAACTCGCCGGCCTCCAGCAGGTCGAGCAGGATCTCGTTGTTCGCCATGAGCACCAGGCAGCTTTTATCTACGATCGGCACATCCCGCAGTTCTTCGTGGGTGTGCTTGGCGGACAGGATGGGCACCGCAGCTTCGTTGACAGTCGTCCAGCCCATGCCCGCGTAAAGGTAACCCGTGGCGAACGTGGTCGGGGCCATGCCTCCCAGGCCCGCGCGGCGGGATTGGGAACGAATGAAAGCGACGGTGCGCCGATGATCTTCCGGGGTCATGGCGCGGGCGAAGTTGATTGCGCCACCGGCAACATGCGTGTGGACGTCGACGCCGCCAGGGAACACAACCAGGCCCGCCGCGTCCAGCGTGCGGCCTCCCTCGATCCCGTCCACTACTTTTCCCCCGGCGATGCAGATATCTCGCACCTCGCCGTTGATGCCGTGTGCCGGATCGTAGACCTTGCCCCCCGTAATGCGCAGCATGCGTTGTCCTCGAGCTCTACGTCTGAGCGACCGTCTGCCGCCCGCCGGGCGGAATCCAATCGGGCCGCTGGTTCACTGCTTCGTGAATCCGCCGAATGATGTCCTCGTCCGTGGGATACGGAGATTTCAATGCGGGGCGCAGCGGCAACGGAACTTCATCCATCCGGTAACCGGTGCCTGGCGCGCTGATTCCCGTCACGGCAGTGGTGATGTGGACTCGGGCCAGACGGCTCGTGTGCGTCACCTTGGGATCCAACACAATGGTCGGGATGCGAGCCAGATGGTCGATCGCCGGTTGCGGCATGGTCGCGCCCGGATCCGCGCCCAGTATCAGAGCCGCGTCCGTGTCGCCCCGCACGAGCAGATCCACCGTCGAAAACTCGCCCGGATTGTACCGCGGATAACCCCGGTTGAAATTGATGCCAAACGGGTATCCAGTCTGCCAGCGCATGATGACGTCGGCCCCCGTCACGTTGCCGTGCCCGCGCATGGGCATCGCGACGAACTTCGTAAACGCGTTCATTTCTGCGGCGAGCGTCAGCAGCGCGGCCGAATTCATGTGCTTGCCGCGAGTCATCGACAAACCCATGCCGAAGAACATCACGCCGAACTTCGCCTGCTTCATCCGCTGCACCAGGTCGCGCAGCTGCTCCATCGTCAGGCCCGTCTCGGCGACCAGCGATTCGTCCACTCGCTGGTCCTTGATCAGCGCGCGGAGCACCGTCAGGACCTCGAAGTCTTTACCGGGTCGCACCTGCAGGAAGATGTCCGCCGCCTTGGCACTTTTCGTCTCGCGGATGTCCACCAGCACCACCGTCCGGTCTTTCCGACCGTTCGGCACGTGCTTTCCTTTGGGCATCAGGGAGTACTTGGTGAAATGCCGGGGATGGCATTCCGCGGGATTGCCCCCCCAGAACAGAACAAAATCAGCGCGATTCTTGACTTCGCCCAGCGTACATGTGACCTTGCCACCCAACTGGGCGGCGATTTCCGTGGGGCCGTGTCACAACGAGGTGTGGCTGTCCACCACACCTCCCAAGCGTTCCGCCAAGGCCACTGCTTCTCGCTGGGCCTCGCAGGTGATGTTGCTCATGCCGTACACGAGCGGCAGGTGAGCGGCGTCGAGCAGCGCGGCGGCCGTCTGGACCGCTTCCTCGACGGACGCCTCGCGGCCATCGATCAACGCGTCCGGATACAGCCGCTCGGCCGTGTGGTTCAGGAACCACGCCTTCCCGAGCACGCAAGCCCGCTTGGCCTCGACAATCCGCTCGGCGTTGGCATGTAATTCGATATCGTCGCACACGCACCCGCAGAACGTGCATGTGGCATTGGCTACCACGTTCAGCTGCATTGCTGGTCTTGCTCCTGTCTAGCCTGCATCCAAGCATCCGGGCCTGGGCGGCGAGGGGGATTCCCCCGTAACGCCGCGCCCCCATCTAGGTCTCGGGCAGGGATTCCGTCGATCGGGAAGGTTGGCTTGCGGAACCACCCGTACCGGGCGGCGGGATCACAAACGCTCAGCCTAACGCGCGGCCAATCAGACTGCCTCGAATGCGGCGCGGCATGTATCGGCCCGTGTACACCTCTTCCCACGCCGACACATCGGCCGCCGGCAACTCCAGCTGAAAATGCGCGCCCTCCGCGCCCATGCGAATCGGCTGTGCCGGTTCCCTCTCAAATGGTCCATCCATCGCCTTACTCCTCGTATCAATTCTCGCCGTGCGTCGCACGCACCGTTGATCGTGTTCTCACGTTCCGCTCCGCACCGGCTCGACGTCTACTTCCCAGCCCTTCGAGAGCGGCATGCCGGTTCCATCCGTACTGCCGCCCATCAACCGACAAGTCGGCGGTCCATAGGGCACAAACAGCATTCCCTCGGGCACCTTCCCCCGCTCGCACACGAACGTGGCTTCGCCAAATTCCGTGCGCACCCGCACCGCGTCGCCGTCCTGAACCCCGAGCCGCGCCATGTCCGCGGCACAAATCGTCAAGGTCGTCACGATCTTACGGTACTCGTCATCGTCTTTGCCCACGTTGATCTGGGCTCCTTGACGTGCCGTGCGCGACGGATTGAGCAGGAACTTCTGTGGTGCAGTCATAACTGAAACCGGAGGGAATGTGGGTGCCGGAGCCTGGAGGCCGGCGTCCTTGTGCTCCAGTGTAACCCTCCCATGCCCGGCAGCCAGCCCCAGTCCTGGGTGCTGGTCTGCACCGACCTCGCACTGGCTTGTACGTCACTCGACCGTAGAATACCGCATGTCCGTTCCGTTCAAGTTCCCCGCAGCTTCGGATACCGGTATGACGACCAGCAGCGACCCGTTCAGTCCTCAAGTACTCACGGTCGTGCCCGATGAGATTCAGGCCGCCGCCATTGTGGCTCTGCTGGAATCCCACGGTATCAAGGCTCAGGCCACCGGTGGCTTTACGGCCGGCTTTCGCGCGGAAGCGCCTGGCGGTGTCCAAGTCGTCGTGCGCCAAGCCGACCTGGTATCGGCTCGTGAAATCCTGGATGAATCCGGCGAGGCGGCGGAAAGAGGGCGCAGAGAACCGCCGGGGGCCGGCGTGCCAGGCTCGTAGCCCCATTCGCCAGAAAGGGGGTGGCGGGACGTCGTTCCGAAATCAGGCTCGGGCCTCCCCGCTCTGGCGAGCAGGGCTACGGGGCGGTAGGCGACGGGAGCACCGAGGGCGGTTCTTCCGGCGCCGACGCATCCGGCGACGCCGGTTCCTCGGCTGGCGGAGATACTGGGCCTGCTGCGGGGGCGTCGCGGCGAGGCACCAGCTGCCATCGTCCCGCCGCTTGCTGGAAATCGGCCGACTCGTCGCCCACGAGCATCGACTGGATCTGCGACACCTGGACCATCGCTCTGCCCCACGACGTTACCAGGTCGATTTCTCGCTCCTGGAGTTGGACTGTCAGCGAGTCGTCATTGGCCAGGATGACCGTCGCAGTGGGGCCTTGCGCAGTAGGGACTTTCGTGGTCGATTCGGCCGGCTGATGTGCACGGAGTCCTCTGATCAGCGTGATGGGTAGTGGCGTGGCTCCCAGAAGGGATGTGACGGGCCATGCACGGTTGCTGTCCGTGTGCCCTCGCAGCCGCTGTCCATCCCACAGTTCGATGTCGACGGCTACCGGGGTGCCGCGCGGCTGGGGACTGACACCAAAGCCCGGCGCCACGCCGGCCGGCAGCGCAAACCCGGGGGGCGCAAATCCGTCGCCGGGATTCGACGGTAGAGCAGCATGCGGCTCAAAGCGCGGCGGTGCTGGCTTGGAGGGCGAGCTCCGTACGGACGCCCGCGGCGGTGCCTGGGCCAACGCAGATGCGCGCACGTACAGCGAGATCGTCAGCAAGATGAAGAGGAGCCCCAGGGCCACAACCAGTTTTCCCATGCTCTGCTGCATCTTCCGACTCCTGAGTCCCGGCAATCGTCGGCGGCTCCCGGCGATGTAAAGGAAATCGCTCGCTGGTGAGAAAGAGGCCAACGACCGCAGGGCGAAGGCAATCCCTTACCCGACGCGGCCTCGGGTGGATGGGACGTGATTCTCCGCCTGCGTGTTTTCGCGTCAATAGCGTTTTCCACGTCACAGTCGCCGGCCGGCAAGTGCGGCGGCCGGTGTCGGGAATCCAGTTCGCGCAGCTAGACGCCATCGCCACGCGGCTGTTCCTCGAGCAGTCACCGCGGTCTTGGCGAGGGCCGAGAGGCCCGTTATCGTGGCGGCCGAGGTGAAGTGCGTCGAGTGCCACTGGCGGAGAAACCAAGCCATGTTTCCTGACCGATTCCTGCGGTTCCTGGTCTTGTCCATCGTTCTGGTGGGACCTGCTGGCCGGTTATCCGTCGGCCACGCCTGGTCCGCGGAACTGGCCGCCGAGCTGAAACTGGCCGCTGTCTTCGGCGACCATATGGTTCTGCAACAAAGAAAGCCTGTGCCTGTGTGGGGCTGGGCTGCTCCGGGAGAGAGAATCACCGTATCTTTCGCGGGTCAGGAGGTCTCCGCTGCGGCCGACGACCAGGGCAAGTGGCAGGTCCGTCTCGCGGAATTGGCCGCCAGCCACGAGCCACGGACGCTCGTCGTACGCGGCGACAAGGCCGGCCGCGAACGTACCGTCGCCGATGTGCTGGTCGGAGAGGTCTGGCTGGGCTCGGGGCAGTCGAACATGGCGATGACGGTCAACCGGGCGCAGCAGTTCGAGACTGAACAAGCCACGGCCATGCATCCCGAGATCCGCATGTTCAAGGAGGAGTCAGGAGCTGCCCCGACCGTTCAGCCGGACGGACGCGGCCGCTGGACGGTGTGCTCACCGGAAACGGTGGGCGGCTTTTCGGCCACGCTGTACTTCTTCGGCCGCGAAATCCACCGCGCATTGCGGGTGCCGGTCGGCTTGATCAATTCGTCCGTCGGCGGCACACCCATCGAATCCTGGATCGCAGCCGATGCGCAGCTCGCTCAACCTGAACTCCGCGCCGCGATCGAAACGCAGCAGCGTGCCATCGCCGAGGCCGACCCGGCCCGCGCTCAAGCTCAATACGAGCGAGCGCTCGAACGCTGGAAGCAGCAGGCAGCGCAGGCCAAGGCGGCCGGCCAGACCACTCCGCGCCGACCCGTGGATCCCCGCCTCCAACAGGCACGTCGCGGCGGCCCCGGGGGACTGTTTAACGGCAAGATCGCGCCTCTGATTCCCTACGCTGTCCGTGGCGTCCTGTGGTATCAGGGTGAAGCCAACTCGCAGCCTGGTAAGGGATATCTCTATCGTCATCAGCTGCCGCTGCTCGTCCGCGACTGGCGGGCGCAATGGGGTGAAGAATTGCCGTTTGCATGGGTCCAGCTGCCCAACTTCGACCGATCCGGCGAAGGCTGGATGCTGGTTCGCGAGGCCATGCTGCACAGCTTACAGTTGCCGCGCACCGGGATGGCCATCACGGTGGATATTGGTGAACCGAAAGATATCCATCCGCGCAACAAGCAAGATGTCGGCCGGCGCCTCGCCGCCTGGGCACTGGGTAAGGTCTACGACAGGCAGGTGCCGTCAACCAGCGGCCCACTGCCGCGCGGTCACGAACTGCGGGGCGCGGAAGTCGTTATCACCTTCGACCACGCCGACGACGGCCTGTCGTCGAACGGAGAGCCAGTCCGGGGCTTCGTCGTCGCCGGCGCCGACCATCAATGGCATCCCGCCACCGCGCGGATTGATGGAGGCCGGGTGATTGTGACAAGCCCCGCAGTACCCCAGCCACAGGCCGCTCGCTACGGCTGGGCGGCCAACCCCGACGCGAATCTGCGCAATGGCGCTGGGCTGCCTGCTTCGCCGTTCCGCACCGACGACTGGCCGGTTCGTGATCCTGCCGGTTCGTAAGTCTCGTAGTCCATTTCGCCAGAAAGGGGACGGACGTCCCACGCTCGGGCTGCCCACGCTCCGTCGAGCGTGGCTACGGGCGACGCTCGTCGCTACTTGGCGTTCTTCAGGAACGTCACCAGGTCCGCCAACTCCTGCTCCGTGAGCTGCTTGTCGAGTCCAGCTGGCATGACCGATACCGTGCTCGGACGAATCTCCTCGATGTCCTCCCGCGTCACTTTGACCTCCTGATTCGGACCGGTGGTCAGCACCAGCTCGGTGGCTGTCTCGTTCCGGATCAGGCCGTTCACGATGCGTCCATCCGTCGTGACGACGACGACCGGCTCGTAGCTGCGCACGAAGCTGAGGCTGGGGTATAGGATGGCTTCCAGCAGATCCCGCTCGGTGCGGATCCCGCCGATACGCGTCAGGTCGGGCCCTGCGCTGCCGCCGAGATAACCGAAGCGATGGCACGCCGTACACGCGGATTTGGCGCTGTTGAACACGGCTTGGCCGCGGCGGATGTCTCCGGCGGCGACCTCCGGCAGCAACTCGTCGATCCGCTGTTTCTGCTGAGCCGCCTCGACGTTGACCATGGCGACCAATTCCGTGACTCCCTGCTGAACCGCCGGGCTGTACTTCGCAAGTTTCTGCTGGAGCGAGTCGAGCCGTAGCGATGTCAGCGACAACGATTGCTTCAAGGCCGCGATCAGCTTCAATCCCAGCTTCTCGTCGGTCGAACGCTCGAATGGCGCGAGGAGTCGGTCCAATTCCAGTGGTCCGATCGATTTGATGGTGTCGGTCAGCCGATCGAGTTGTACCGTGCCCAGCCCTGCCTTGGCGATGGCGTCTGCGGCCGCCGAACGCGTGGCCACGGGCTTGTCCGGCAGCAGGCTCGCCAGCAGCAGCGCGAACTGCGGCTCAGACAGCGCGGGCATACCTCCCGCTACGGCGGCCATTGCATCGAGGCGCAGTTGTGGTGCAAGTTGGTCGTTCTCCGCCGCCTGCCGCAAGGCGACATTCAGTTCTTGATAAGGCTTCTTCGGCTGTGTCAGGTCGCGGGCCGCCGCGATCGCCGCGGCCAGAATCGGGTCGTCCGCCACCACTGTTGCCTCGGACGCTGTTCCGGCCTGAACTATCGTTCCCAAGGCCGCACCCCAGCTGGCCGGCATCTCCTTGGGCCGAGCCTGCGCCATTGCCCGCAATACGAGCTGACGTGCGGGTACCGATAGTCGTTCCGAGTCGAGCGCCCACTGGGCCAGCATCGATTCAATCGTCGGGTTGGCCGCAAACCGAACGAGACGCTGCTCGAGTTCCGGATCGGCGGATGCCGCACCTTCGACGGACCCCGTTGTCTTCTTGCCCACCGCCGCCAGACGACGCGCGAAGTAACCGGCTAGCTGGCTTCCCCAATCCGCGTGGTGGCTGACAATCCAGTGGGCCGTCTCGCGGACCACCGGATCCGTTGCCGACAGCAAAGGCGTCACCTGGTCCGCCGCCAGTCCGCCGCCGGGCATCTGATCCAGCGCCACCAGGGCCACGCGGCGCGTCCAGGGATGGTCACTGGCCAACCCCAGCGCCGTAGCACTGGGATCGCCGAGCTGAATCAAAGCGTACGTGATCGCATGCTCCAGGGCTCGGTCGGTCTCGCTGCCGCTCAACGCCGTGGTCGCGGGCGCGGAACCTGGCTCGCTGGACGAGGTCGTCCCGCCCGCCGTTGCGCCCGCCGGCGTCCGAGGCGGCAATGTCAGCGAGTCGAGCGCTTGCGCCGCAGCCAGTAACTGGGGCACGACCGTCCGGTCGCCCAACCGGCCGAGTGCCTCGGCCGCCACGCGCCGGGCGTACGGCGAGCCAACAAGCAACTGCCGCACCAGCACGTCCCGAGCCCCCGTATCCCGCCAGAGCGAGATGCTCTGCAGAGCCACTTGACGAACCTCGTCGTCGGTCGCACTCTCCGACACACGCTGCCGGACCAGCTCGCGGGCCACGGGATGATCAACCCGCGTCAGCGCCCAGACGAGATTTTTCTCCGACTCGGCACTCGCTCGCGCAGATGCCTGGATACCCCACGGTCCAGCCAGTGCGGGCAACGACTCGCCCGAGCCAAAGCGGCTGGCGAATTCGTGCATCGCCCGCCGCCGGACCGCGGGGCGGGGATCCCCGAACTTCTCTCGCAACGCCTCCGCACTCAGTTGCGACCACGCGATTCCTCGACCCCGCGGATCCTCGACTCGCGGTGCCCCAGTTCGCCGGATGCGATACAGCGCGCCAAGGATGTCGGGCTTGTGCAGCTGCGACGTCGGACAGCACAGCTTGTACCAGCCCCCGGTGTCCACCACGATCAGACTGCCGTCCGCGTCGGCCAGGACATCGGTCGTATGGAAGTCGATGTTATTCGACACGACGAAGTCACTATCCTCCGCGACATAGGACGCCCCGCGACGCGTCAGCTTGTGCCGCGAAATCTTGTGCATATTGAATTGGGCCGCAAATAGATTGTCGCGAAAGTCGTCGCCGAAAGCGGTCGATTCGTAACGCGTCAGGCCGCACGGAGCTGCCGCGCCCAAGTGTGACAAGACCGGCATTAGCTCGCCCGTGCGCGGGTGTCCGTCCAGAGCGCCCTGCTCCTTGCCATAGACCCCGCCATATACGGCGTGGATCAGCCCGTCACGCTGGCCATTACCCGGATGCACCAGAAACGTCGTGGTGAACACCCGGTCCCCATTGGGCAGAAAGACCGTGTCCACCGGGTTGTCCATGCCTCCGGTCATCACGGGCTCAATCCCCGTTCCATCGGGCCGGCAGCGGAAAATGTGCGAGGCCCGCGTCTTCCATTCCCGGCCGCCGATCGTGTACGTCTGCTCGGCAAACGCCCCCTTGCACCAGTAAATCCACCCATCCGGACCGAAATACGGACCATGCAGGTCGTTGGCGCAGCCGGTCAGTGTCTTACCCTGGAACCACTCTTCCCGGTGTTCGGCCACTCCGTCACCATCGACGTCCGTGAACTTCCAGATACTCGGTGGTGCGGCAACGTACAAAGAGCCGTCGTACCACATCGTCCCCTCGGGGAACATCAATCGATCCGCAAAGACCTGGCTACGATCGAATACGCCATCGCCGTCCACATCCTCCAGCCGCAGTATGCGATGCGGCTTCTGTTCGAGCTGCACCTGCACCTTTTCGTTCGAGCCGGATGAGTCCGATACGTACAGCCGGCCTTGTTCGTCGAAATCTGCCGTAATCGGCCGATTCACCAGCGGCGGGCCGGCGATCAGCTCGATATCAAATCCGTCCGGGAGCGTGAACGTGTGTCCGTTCAACGGAATCTCAACCGCCGACAAATTCCGGCAGTCCGCCAGCAGGCCCAGGCACACCGCCCCGATACCCAGAGCTCGCGCCCCGATGACGCCCTTACCGACTCGACCCGTTCGCAACGCGGTAATCAACTGGCCCAACATCGACGACTCCTTGCATGAGGTACGGGCTCGCCGCCCGACCGGCCGGGTGGGCGATAAGCTGCGTCGAGTTTAATGGATGACGAACCTGATCCGAAGATGGCCAACGGCTACGGACGATATTCGTGTACAGACGCCTGTCCGCCACGCCGGGCGTCGACTCGGCCGCCCTTGCTATCCGTTTGCGCCGGGCCCTTGTAACAGGAACCTCCCGCCATGCTGCATGCTCAGGTCCTCGAGCGTGTTCGTGACATCGTGAAACGTCAGTTTTCGGACCACGGTATTGAGCCGGGCAGCGACTTCGCGGAGACAATTCTGATCCGCGACGGCTACTATTGCGGTCGCTCGTTTACGAGCGGGGGAATGCGCGCGGTCTGGTTTGTCGATGAGGACCTGATCAAGATCTTCGGTCGCGACCACAGCTTGCTCGGAACCCAGACCGTCGACCGTGGGTCGGAAGAAAGCATCGCCGCCGCCTGAACATCCACAGACTCGCTTCGGTTTCGACGAACGGGACGACACCGTGCTGGTAGTCGACAGCGGCGCCCTGTCCGCGCGCTCACTCGGTCGCGGACTCCCTCGTCGAAGGCGTTTCTGGCAGTCGCCAGAGCCGAGGTGAGGCCAGCTCGAGACTGTTACCCGCCGGATCTCGGAAATAAAGGGACGTGACCCCCTCGGACCACTCGATTTCCTGTTCGATCGGCACCTGCGCTTCGCTTAGCCGCTTTCGCCAGCCAGCCAGGTCGCGCTGATTTATCGAGAAAGCCACGTGGCCGGCCCCTTCGGCACCGTGTGGCGGAAACGACGTTGTCGAATCTTGCGTCGAGCGGGCATCGAACAGCAGGACCATCTGCGAACCGCAGCGCAGGAACACGTGCCGCCCCTCTTGGCGCGAGTACAGCTCCAGTCCCAACAGCTGGCAATAAAATCGCTCCGCGACGACCAAGTCGTCGACATACAGCGACGTCTCTAACACGGCGCGCAGAGGTGGTGGCAGAGAAGCAGCCGGTGGGGGAGATGGGGGTGGGGGGGGAGATGCTGGCATGCTGTCACCTGTCGCTAGGAGGAAAAAGGATTTCCCGCAGAGGCCGCAGAGACCGCGGAGAATATAGGCCTCTGGGAAGTCGGAGAACTTGGCGCCTGTGCGGGGAGCTCTTTCCCGGGCACGCTGGCATCCTAGCCGCCCCGCCGCCCCGGGTGCTAGGCTCGATCCGAAAACCTGCGTGGCTGACCGCGAGGCGGTTCCCGAAATCCTCTCTTCCGGTGCTCCGGGAGAGGGCGAGGGTGGCCAGGGTGAGGGCGACGTGGTTTTCGGACAGGGCCAGTGGAAATGCCGTTGCCGGTCCGTCAGCCGGGCGATAGACTCGGCGCGGCATGCTCGTGTGGCTTGACACGGAATGGTAAGCGGAGTGACCAGCATGGATGTCTCGGTGGTCGTACCGGTTTTTAATGAACAGGACAACATTCCGCTTGTCTACCAGCAGCTGATCGATGTGCTCGGCATGACGAGCCGTTCGTTCGAGATCGTGTTTGTCGATGACGGGTCGACGGACCGCAGTCGCGAGCGGATGCGGATGCTCGCGCAAGACGACCACCGCGTGAAGCTCGTCCTGTTGCGACGCAACTATGGTCAGACAGC
>JBFWYF010000149.1:0-11011 GCA_050186685.1 Pirellulaceae bacterium | reverse complement strand
CCTGGTATCGGTGAAACGGGCCGAAAAGACCATGAACCTGGCCAGGAGCGTCCCCGAGATGCGGCGCATCTCGGCCGCCATTGAAGCGACGCTGGCGTCGATGAAGCAGCACGAGAACGAGCTGCGACTGCTGGTGGATGACCAGGATCGGGAGCAACTCGACAAGTTCGCTTCGCAATGGGAAGAATGGCAGGCCAATCATCGCGAGGTGCGAGGCTTTCTGGAGCTGAACTCGGACGTTCAGGCCAAGCAATTGGCCGTGGGGAAAGGGCAGGAGCGATTCTCGCGGTGGCTCGAGACGCTCCAGCTGCTCGCCGCCGAGCAGCCCGGTCCGTCGGCCGTGATGGGTCTCGCGGCCCGTGACAGCGGGGAAGCCAGATCCGCCCCTGTCGTGGCGCCGTGGCGCCACGTGACGGAACTGCTGCGGATGGCGGCCGAGTTCCAGCAAGCCGAACAGGCATTGATACTCGCGGATACGGACGAAGAGATCGAGGTCGAGGAGAAGCGACTAGCGCAGCTGGAACAAGCCGTCAGCGACCAGTTTGCGGTGTTGAGCGGCGCCTGGGGCAGCGGCGAACGGCGGAGGCTTGACGCGGCTTCCCAGGCTTATCAGGCCTACCAGCAGACGCTGGCAGAAATCCGCGCTCTCGTGGGCCAGAAGGGTAACCTGAACGTGCGGCAGTTCGCCAATGAAATCGGAGGGCCGATTGCCGTCACATGCGAACAACTGCTGAACGACATCATCAGCAAGAATGAAAACGACTTGCAGAACTTTCGCCACGAGAGCCTGACGGTGTACCGCAAGGCCCGCAACTCGCTGTTCGCTTTCAGCACGGCCGGGATCGCGCTGAGCGTGGCGGTGACATTTCTGACCGGCCAGCGGATTGCGCGCAGTGTTGGGCATCTGACGGAGTACGTACGGGCGGTCGAATCGACCGGGGACCTTTCGTTGCATGTGCCTCACGTGAGTTCCGACGAGATCGGCGAGTTGGCCAGTGCCTTCGATCGGATGCGAGCCAAGCTGCATCAGCAGACCAGCAAACTGGCGAAGCTGAACCGTTCGCTGGAGCAGAAGAATCGGGAAATGGAGCAGTTCTTCTATACCGTATCCCACGACCTCAGCTCGCCGCTTGTCTCCTGCAAAGGACTGCTGGGACTGATCAAAGAAGACGTGCAATCAGGGAACTACGAGGAGCTGCCGGCATCGACGGAGCGCATGGACCGGGCCGTCGATCAGCTGCGGCAGATCATCGACGACCTGCTGTCGCTTAGCCGTATCGGCCGGAAGCGATTGCAGCGCACGGAGGTCAACGTGGTGGCGTTGATCGATGAGCTGGGCGCGGAGCTCGCGGATCGTCTGGAGCAAGTCCACGCGCGCATCGAGGTCGAGGGACGGTTGCCCCGCGTGTTTGCCGATGCGAAGGATTTACGGCGCGTGTTCGAGAACCTGTTGACGAACGCGATCAAGTACGGGTGCGACGTGCCGAACCCGGTCATCTCGGTAGGTGCTTCGATCACACACGACGAACTACGCTATTTCGTCCGCGATTGGGGCAAAGGAATCGATCCGAAGTTCCAGGAGAAGGTGTTCGGACTGTTTCAACGACTGGACTCGGACAAGCCGGGCACGGGGCTTGGCTTGGCCTCCGTGGCCAAGATCATGCAGGTCCACGGAGGGCGTGCATGGGTGGAACCGACGCCGGGGCAAGGAGCTACCTTTTGGGTAGCCTTTCCAGCGAGTCACGATCCGTTTTAATGGCGGCGCCGGTCGCCGGAGCGAGTGCCTTCCGTCCCGTCGGGGACGACAACCTCGAAGATGCCAACATGAGCAAGGACATCACATTCCTGCTGGTCGAAGATGACGATATCCACGCCCATCTCGTCGTTCGCAGCCTGGAACGGTCGCCGCTCAAGGCACAGGTGTACCGCGTCACCAGCGGATTGCAGGCGCTTGGCTTTCTACACCGCAAGGGAGAGTACAGCTCCGCGCCGCGCCCGGATGTCGTGCTGCTCGATCTGAAACTGCCGATTGTCGATGGTCACGAAGTCCTGGCGGCGATCAAATGCGACGAATCGCTCCGCACGATTCCTGTGATCGTCATGACCACCTCGCGCGATGATGGCGATCTGGCGAAAGCTTATCGCCATTACGCGAACAGCTACATCGTCAAGCCAGCGGATTACCAGCGGTTCCGGGAAGTCGTGATGGAGATCAGTCATTACTGGGGCGAGCGTAACGAGCCGCCCTGCTTCGCTTCGACTTGAACGCTGCCCCGCGAGCCATTCCCTGGAGATGTGGATGGACTCTCGGCTCCCGTCTCCGGAAAAGTGCCCATGACCATTGCTTCTCGCATGACCGCTCTGCTGGTGGAAGATAATGCCACCCATGCCCATCTCATTCGCCGGCATCTGGCCAAGGCGGCGGAAAACACCGTGGCATTGCATCACGTCGAACGGCTGGCAGATGCTTTCCAGTTTCTGTCGCAGCAGCCCTGTGATGTTGTGCTGCTCGACCTGAGCCTGCCCGACAGCCATATCCATGAGACCCTCCCCAAGTTTCTCGAAACGAACGGTGAGGTTCCGGTGGTCGTGCTCACCTCGCTCGATGACCTCGAGTTCGGCACGAACGCGGTCCAGCAGGGAGCCCAGGACTATCTGGTGAAGTCCGATCTGGACGGTCAGCTCCTGCTGCGTTCGATCCGCTACGCCATCGAACGCAAGAAGACACAGGATAAGCTCGAATCGTATGCCGCCGAGCTCGCCCGCAGCAATGAACACTTGCAGGGTTTCGCTCATACCGTTGCGCACGAGGTCAAGACGCCGATTCATGTTGTCTCCATGTGCCTGCAGCTGCTGCGACAGCAGCGGGCCGGGACGTTGGACGACGAAGCGCGCAGCCTGGTCGACGATGCCATGTCGGCGATCCGAGGCATGACGGAGCTCGTCAACGAGCTGCTCGAGTTCGCCCGGGTGAGCAGTGCGACCGACGCCTTAGGGCCCGTCGACCTGGAAGCGGTCTTCTATCAGGCATACGCGATGTTGCGCCCGGCGCTCAAACAGGCGGGCGCCGTCGTGAATCACGTCCCGTTGCCGGTCGTGCGGGGGAGCGAAGTTCAGCTTCGGCAGTTGCTCCAGAACTTGATCGGAAACGCCTTGAAGTACCGAGGAACCCGCCGGCTCGAAATCGAATTAACCCTCGAAGAACATCCCCAGGAATGGGAGATTCGCATCCGGGATAACGGCATCGGCATCGCGCCCGAATATCATCAGCGGATCTTCGACGCTTTCACGCGCCTGCACACGCAGGACGAAATTCCGGGCACCGGCATCGGCCTGGCCTTCTGCCGGCGGATTATCGAGCATCACGGAGGCCGAATCTGGGTCGACTCGACACCTGGACAGGGCAGTACCTTTGCTTTTACCTTGCCCCGTCATCCCGGGGACTCCCCCCCTGCGTCGTAGCCTGCCGGGGCCTTAAGACCCCGTCGGAAATTGCATCGGCCCTCCGGGCCTGGGGTTTCCCCCACCCCGCGTGGTTACGAGGTCGTGGGAGCGGTGCTGGCATGCCGGAACGTTTCCAGCTCCGTGTAGAGCCGCGCTAGGGACTGATCGAGAAGTTCCAACGCGGCGTCCGCGTCCGCCCACCGGTGCTGTTCGCCAATTTCCTCGAGCTGCTTGGCTGCTTCTACCGCGCCCCGCGCGCCGAAATTGGACGTAAGCCCTTTTAAACTGTGCGCCGCGCGAGCGAGTTGCACGCTGTCGCGCAGGGCCACCCCTCGGCGTATCGCTTCCACGAGCCCGGGAGAGTCCTCGTGGAAAATTTCCACGAACTCGCGAAACAGTTCCAGGTCGCCGTTTAACCGACGCATACATCCGTCGAAATCGACGATATTCTTGTCGGTCCAGGTCGGCGAGGTGCGGCGGGCGCGGTGGCCGTCCTCGCTGGAGCCCGGTTGCGACGGCCGACGCCCGTTAGCGAGATGTTCCACTGTGTGAATTAGCTGACCCGCGTCCAGTGGTTTGCTCAGGTACTCGTCCATTCCTGCCTCCAGGCACCGGGCACGATCGGCATCTCCCTCGTGCACCGTTAATGCCACGATCGGTGTGTACTCAGTGTGAGACTGCTCCTGTTGTCGCACCGCCCGGGCTACTTCAAAGCCGTCCAGCAACGGCATCTGGACGTCCATCACGACGACGTCGAAGTGTCCGTAAAAGATGCAATACAACGCTTCTTTGCCGTTTCGAGCCACCACCACTTCGTGCCCACGGCCGGTCAAAACCTTTTCCAAAATTCGGTAGTTGGCCGGAGTGTCTTCCGCAATCAGGATGCGCAGCTTGCGAAGTGGGGGAGAGCCATTGGACATGACCGGACTCTCTGGCTTCCTAGCCGGCTCGGACAAACGAAATCTGCCTGCATTATCGATCATAGTCAAAGCTCTTTTGCGTACGGTGAGCAGTGCTGTGCCGCGGATCAAGCACCGGCATGGGTGACCCAGGGACGGGTGCCCGGACGCGTGCTGACTTTCCCAGTGTAAGGGCCTGTCGGTACCGGGTCACGCAGTCACTGCTGTTCTCAGCTATTCGTTATTTCGCATTCTCCGTGCCAGGAGCGGCCACGGCGCCTTTTCCAGCGGCATCTCGAATCAGGCTCCCCCGGCCCGCGGTTCGCGGCGTGGTTTCCATACCTCGCCCTGTGGTTCCGAACGGGTCTCCGCCCGCCCCGTCCTGGATGGTCCGCGTTCACGATGGGCGATATCCACACACGGTTTACGGCGGCCGCATGTCGCTTCTCGGACACGAGCGAGTATATTGGCGGCCAGCCCCGGGGACGGTGAATCTGGACGACGTCCCTTCCTCCACGCATGCCCGCGAGGTCTCCCCATGTCCCGGAATTGGATCCAGACACTTGTGCTGAGTGTTGTCGCCGTCGCCATCACGCCGTGGGCAGCGGGGGAGGATGCTGTCTCGCTGCAGCACAAATTTCCGGATGGGCGGAGGAGCACATTTCATATCAGTAACCGGGTTCACCAGGTGTTAACCCTGCACCGGCAGTCGCACGAGGTGTCGTCCGAGCAGCAGTTGGTCGTCGTCGCGGTATGCGGCAACCGCGACAAGGACGGGGAGCTGCGAGAGCGCGTGAGCATTGAATCGTTGACGGCCAAAATGACGATGCCCGGCGGGATTGTGCTGGAGTTCGATTCCCGTCGTCCGGAGGACGCCACCTCCGGGACACGTTACGACACGTTCCTCGATACGATTCGGATCCAGGCCGGGAGCAGCTGGTCCGTGCTGCGGGGTAAGGATCATCGAGTCAAATCCGTGGATAACCGCGACAAAGTGTTGGAGAATCTCGACCAGGCCAGCCGCGACCGGCTGAAACGAGCCTTGGATCCCGGGTACTTGCGAGACCGCGCCAATCGCGAGTTGGACCAGATTCCGGATCGCCCGCTGTCGCCGGGTGACAGCTGGGAACTGGCCGACACGATGCGCCTGGAGGCCGGTCAGCGGCTCGAATTCAAAGCCACGTATGTCTATCGCGGGACGGTGACCCGGGACGATCGCCTGGTCCATCAGATCGACAAGAAGACCACGGAAGTGCAGTATCGGGTCGATACGGACATTCCGGGCTCCTTGGCATTGGCGGCGAGCCGTCTGCAGCCCACGACGGTGGAAGGTGTCCTTTATTTTGATGCGGAGCGCGGCCAGATCGTGGAATCGCGCGACACCGTCCAGATTGCGGGAGATCTGACTTTTCGGCTGCAAGATGCCCCGCTGGAGGGCCGGCTCGACCTGACGCTGACCAACACGTTGCGAGTCGTGGACTGATGGCGGCCCTCCGGTAGTTGCGCTTTACCCTTCGTCTCGGAGATTGACACCATGTCTGGGTACCGTTTCTGGCTGTTCGCCCTTGTCTGTTGTTTTCCGGCATCGACTTTTGCCGACACGCTTCTGCACGCCGGCCGCCTCATCGACGGTCGCCGAGAGGAAGCACGCCGAGAAGTGACCCTGGTGATACATGAGGGGCGCATCGTACGCGTGTCGGACGGTTATCTCGAGCCGAAAGCGGATGATCGGGTCGTCGATTTGCGGGATCGGACGGTCATGCCCGGACTGATGGACATGCACACGCACCTCATGTCCCAGCACTCGAAAGACTCCTACACCGAGCGGTTCTTCATGGACCAGGCCGATTACGCGTTGCGATCGACGGTCTACGCGCGCACGACGCTGATGGCGGGATTCACGACGGTGCGGGATCTGGGCGACAACGGCGTGAACTCGATTGCGCTGCGCAAAGCGATCGACCAGGGTTGGATTGCGGGCCCCCGCATTTTTACTTCCGGAAAGTCTCTGGCGACGACGGGAGGCCACGCCGATCCGTCCAATGCCTTGCGCGGGGACTACCGCCGCGACCCGGGACCGGTCGAAGGCGTGGTGAATGGTCCCGACGACGCACGGAAAGCGGTTCGTCAGCGGTACAAGGACGGTGCCGATCTCATCAAGCTGACCGCTACAGGCGGGGTGCTGAGCCTCGCTGCCAACGGTCAGAATCCCCAGTTCACGGATGAAGAGCTTCGGGCGGTGGTCGAGACGGCCCGCGACTACGGCATGATCGTCGCCGTGCACGCTCACGGCACCGAAGGCATCAAACGGGCGGTGCTGGCCGGAGTGGACTCGATCGAGCACGGAACGTTCATGACCGACGAGATCATCGCGTTGATGAAGGAGAAGGGCACCTACTGGGTCCCGACGAACATGGCTGGCGAATGGGTGGCCGACAAGGCCAAAGAGTCGGGATACTTTCCCGAAATCGTGCGCCCCAAGGCGGCATCCATCGGTCCGGCAATCCGGGCCACGTTCGCCAAGGCCTATGCAGCCGGAGTCCGCATTGCCTTTGGTACGGACTCAGGTGTCTCGCCGCACGGCCAGAACGCGCGTGAATTCGAGCTGATGGTAGCCGGCGGCATGCCGCCCATGAGGGCCATTCAGTCCGCCACACTCGTGGCGGCTCAATTGCTGCGGATCGAAGACCGACTGGGCACCTTGGAAGAAGGAAAGATCGCGGACGTAGTCGCTGTGTCCGGGGATCCCTTGGCCGACATCCGTGCCATGCACGCGGTGACGTTTGTGATGAAGGAAGGCGTGGTGCACAAGGGTCCATGACCGCGCCACGCGGCCGCCAGAAAGTCCGGAACGTCGGTTCACGAGCCCGGTTGGCGCGGCCCGGTGGGTCGTGCTGAACCGCCTGTCGTCTCTTTGCTGGAGAATGCGAGTCCTATGAAAGCAACGCGGAATCCGATCCCCCGTGCCACATGCCGAGTCTTGGTCGCGTGCGCCCTGTCGTCGAGTATGGTGGCAGGGTGGGGAGCCTGTCCCGTCGCGGCCCAGACACCGGACCCCAGTCGGCTGCCGTCCGTGGCGGGACTGGACGAGGACATCCAGTTGCGAAGCGGGCTACAGCGTTGCCGCGACAAATTCCTGGGCAAGAAAGCCGGCGTGGTCGCGTACCTGGGCGGTTCCATTACGCATAACCCTGGTTGGACTCAGCGCGTGGACGCCGATTTGCAGCGGCGGTTTCCGGATGTGAAGTTCACCTTCCTCCATGCCGGAATCCCGTCGATTGATTCGTCCGGCCATGCCTTCCGCTTCCAGCAAGATGTGTTGCTGCAGGGGACACCCGATCTGCTGTTCGTCGAGGCGGCCGTCAACGACCTGCATAACGAGCGCACTCCGGTGGAGCAACTGCGCGGCATGGAAGGAGTCGTCCGCCGAGCTCTGCGGGCCAATCGTGATATGGACATCGTTTTCCTGCACTTCGCGGAACCCCGGCATACCGCCGACTATGACGAGGGCCGTACGCCGGCGATTATCGGTGTTCACGAGTCGGTGGCGGCGCACTATGGAATGCCGTCTGTCAATTTGGCTCATGAGGTCCAGCGCCGATTGCAGGCCGGCCAATTCGATTGGCGCCGGGATTTCAAGGATCTGCACCCTGCGCCCTTCGGGCAGGAACTGTACTACCGGGCCGTCGCGCGGCTGTTCGATCGAGCGTGGGATTCGGGAACGGAAGCGTCGGCCAATGCGGCGCGACGGACGGCAGGGCTGCCCGCCGCCCTGGACGAATTCTCTTATGAGGCAGGCGAGCTGGTGGACGTCGCGCGGGCGTTCGACCGCCGGGATGCGGAAGTGGTGTCCGGCTGGCGTCCGTCCGACCGGGCCGGAACGCGAGCCGGCTTTGTGGATGTGCCGATGCTGGTGGCTGATCGGCCGACGAGCGCCTTCTCACTACGCTTCGAAGGCCGCGCCGTGGGCTTGTTCCTAACGGCCGGTCCGGACACGCCGATCATCGAGTACCGGATCGATGGACGTCCGTGGCAGCAGCGCGACACGTTCACGAAATGGAGCCGCGGGCTCCACCTGCCCTGGGTGCTGATGCTGGAATCCGAACTGGGAGCCGGCCCGCATCGGCTGGACGTGCGGCTCGCCGGGGATCGAAATCCCGACTCGCAGGGCCAGGCACTCCGCATCCGGCACTTCCTGGTGAACGGCCCGGACTACCGCTCGCCGAGGTTGACCGAAGTTCGCATTCGCAGCTCGCTGGACGGCTCCGACCAGCCATCGCAGCTATGGGTGCCCGCCTCGGCACAAGCGACGGCGACTCCCCTGCTGGTCTACCTGCACTCCTGGAGCGGCAACTATCGCCAGAACAACGCCGCGTGGCTCGACCAGGCCGTGCGTCGCGGCTGGATCTATTTGCATCCCGATTTCCGCGGCGTCAATCAGCAGCCGCAGGCCTGCGGATCCCGCTGGGCCCGACAGGATATTCTCGATGCCATCGACTACGTGACACGGGAATACCAGGTCGACAGCCAGCGCATCTACCTGGCCGGCTCGTCGGGCGGAGGACACATGTCGCTGCTCATGGCCGGCTATTTCCCGCACCGCTTTTCCGCCGTTTCGGCCTGGGTAGGCATCAGCGATCTGGCCGACTGGTACCGAGTGCACTCGCCGGCGGGCCAGCGCGGACGGTACGCGCAGATGATCGTGGATTCCTTGGGAGGACCGCCCGGCCATTCGCCCGAGGTCGATGCCAGCTACCGCGAACGTTCACCGCTCTTTCATCTCGACCATACCGGCAATCTGCCGCTCGACATTGCCGCCGGCGTCCAAGATGGACACGTTGGATCCGTGCCGATCTACCACTCGTTGCGAGCTTTCAACGTCGTGGCGCGGGCCGGCGGGTATCCCGTCGTCGCGGATGCGGAAATGGACCAGCTGTGGACCGACGGGCGCTTGCAGCAACCGCGCGACGAAGACATCGCTCCGGACGAAACCTATGGCCGCGAGATCCTGCTGCGCCGTGCGGCGGGCCCCGCTCGCGTGACCATCTTCGATGGAGGCCACGAAGGCCTGGCCCATGCCGGCTGTGAATGGCTGGCCAAGCAACAACGCCCGACACAGCGCAACCCCTGAAGTGTGGCACTGGCTCTGCCGGAGGTGTGGCACTGGCTCTGCCAGTGTGGCCCAGCTGGGAGGCGGGAGGTGTGGCACTGGCTCTGCCAGTGTGGCCCAGCTGGGAGGCGACTGGCCCAAGGCCTGAGCAAACACGTACGAAGCCAGTGCCACCCAGCGGTCGAGCCACACTCGGGTCAGGGATATACGTACCCCATGACGACCATAGTCACGGCCATCATGCCGACCAGAACCCATACGACCGCGGAAGAAGAACCGCCGCCGCCGCTCGCGGAGTGATGATCGGGCGTCACCTCGGCCGACGCAACCGGACGGGAATCCGACGCCGCTTGGACGCCGTGTTCGCCCGTCGCGCTGCCCATCGAGACCTCCGCCGCCTCCGCATCCGCCCGGCTCGAACCGCGCGGGATGGGGACCAGGACGGGCTCCGTTGTGACCAAAGCGGTTTCGGTCGCCAGCGCCTGAGGGGGAATCTCGCCGTCGTAGATCAGATCCTCCCAGGCCGCCGAGAGCAGCAGGTCGAAGCCAGGATTCAAATCCTTGATCTCGCACGAGCACGGGCCCACCAGGAATGATGCGGATTCGAGGATGTTGCGGGCCGTGATCCCGGGTCCAATGAGCGGCAGGAGCGCACGGCCTCGGCCGAACACGGGAAACACCATCGGGTCCGCACGCTCGATCAAGTCCGGCTCCGACCGGATCAGCATCCCTACCAGCGCCTCCTCGCGTGCATCCCCCCGGGGAATTCGCAACAACGAGAATTCGACCTTCAGAGGAATCGTGGTCAGCAGGTTATCGTCCGGATCGTCGGTCAGTTCCGGCAAGGTCAGTAACTCGGCAAGCTTCTTCAGTTGGGCTTCAATGATCGCGGCAGCTTCGTCGTCCTGCTGTGGCGAACCGCTCTCCAGCAAGAGCCAGACGGCGGTCTGGCCTTCGGTCAGCCGGCGCACCAGTTCCTTCCGGATCGGGGAATCGAGCAACGTCGCGATCGGCTCGGCCTGCAGCGGGCCGGACCACACGGGGGCTTCGATCCGCAGATACTCCGGATAACGCACGACAACCCATGGGAATTCCGCGGCCGGATGGGAATCGAGCAACGCCTGGTCGGCCGGCGCTACCGTTTGGGACAAGTCGACCAGCCGTACGTGCGTGTTACGCGATACGGTCACGTCCTGCGCGTCGAGCGGCGCCAGCAACTCCTGTTGGGCCGGGGACAAGGGACCGCGATGGAACACGGTGACGCGATAGGCATCCGCCCGCCAACGCTCGAGTGCGAAGCGGAATACCGGGACATTACAGGCCAGGGACCAGGCCGCCATCAGGCAACCGGCGGCCAGCACGGGAACGATGTGCCTCAGCCGAATGAAGCGACTGCCGTACGCCACGTAGCTGTTCATGGAGAACACCTGCTGTCAGCCAGGGTAAGGGGGCAACCGGGACTCGCCGAACATGGCCTGCGTCACGCGGACGCTCCCGCGAGGCAGGCGGTAAGACCTGCCGACGCGAGCGAAACGGCGACCGGGAGCGACCAGTCGTA